>JBEHWJ010000001.1:0-161877 GCA_040217755.1 Syntrophomonadaceae bacterium
AAATTCGAATGCTGGAGGAAGGCACATGGCTCGAGCCAAGGGAATGGTTTTGGCATCCGCGGAGGGTCAGGCGATTATATTGACCCCGGACGGCGAATACCGAACCATAAAAACCAACCATGCTCTGGAAGTGGGAGAACTATATGAAGATATGTCGAGGCCCTGGTGGCGCTATGCGGTAGCGGCAGCAGTAGTGCTGGCATTGATCCTGGGTACGCTCGACTACTTCAGAGTTGCCACCTATGCTCAGGTTTCGGGTGCGGTCGAACTGGGAGTCAATCGTTGGGGAAGGGTGATCTCTGCGCGGGCTTTAAATGATGAAGGGCAGCAGTTGTTGGCCAGGTTGGATTTGAAATACATGACCATGGAAATTGCCATGGAATTGATAGAGGATGCAGAAGCTGAGCTGATCCAAATCAATGCAGCAGCTCTCCGAAATTTAGCCGACAACAATCCTGATAATACAGCTTCTGGGTTCGATAAGGACGGTAATCAAAAAGAGTATCCCGGAAAAGGCGCCGATAAAGGCAACAAGAAAGAGAAAGAGTTTGTCCTCAAGGTTGAGGAAAATATGAACCAGGGTTATTACAAAGCGCTGGAATCGACTAACAATCAAGCCGATTTTGCAATGAGTCAAACAATTGCCGGGGATGAGGAACAGGGTACCATCGATACCGTTATCGATGTTGATGAGGACAATTCTGATGACAGTGTACCGGAAGACAACAATGATATAATTGATGATGGCTCTGGCACGGCCCCGGATCCTGGCGACGACAATGATATAATCGATGATGGCTCTGATACGGATCCTAATCCTGGGAACGACACCGATGATGGTCACTTGGATAACCGAGATGGCGATAAAAAGGCCAAGTCAAACAATAGCGCACGACCGAACGATTGATTTCAACCAGCTTGGATCGAAAAACACCATAACCGCTTATTCTGATCTATCCCATGAAATCCAGATTTCATGGGATAGATTTTGTTCCGGCCCCAGTTTGTCTAAATGACCTGACCCCAATGTTTGTACAGCCAAAATGTTAGTCTGAGCCAGGATTATGATGCCCTAATCTGGGCGGAAATAGAATCTCGGTACTCAGATGGAGTCATGTTATTCAAGGAACTGTGGGGCCTAATCTGGTTATACCTTAATCGCTAATTTTCTATGATCCTCTGCGCTTCGCCAACAGTCCGAAACCAATGCTCGTTTAGGCATTCGTCTCTCAGTTTGCCATTGAAGCTTTCAACATAGCCATTTTGCATAGGTTTTCCCGGTTGAATGAACAGTTGTACCACTCTATGGCAGTAAGCCCATTGATTAAGCACTAACCCAGCAAACTCGGGGCCGTTGTCGGATAATATTTCCCGGGGATATCCGCGATCCATAGCTAGTCGGTCAAGAACTCTCTGAACTCTGGAGCCGGTTAATGATGTATCGGTTTCACATGCCAGGCATTCCCGGGTACTTTCGTCCAGGACGACCAGAACACGAAACCGCTGACCGGATGCAGTCGCATCCGATACACAGTCCATCGACCAGCGCTGATTTGGTACAGCCAGAACCACATGGGGTTTACCTCGGTCAGTCAGTATACGTTTTCTCTTACGGCGGCGAACAGCAAGTCCGGCACTACGGTACAACCGATACACTCGTTTATGATTCACCTGCCAGCCTTCTCTGGTTAAAAGGGCATGAAGCCTACGATAGCCGAAACGTCGCCAGATAAGCGCTAGTTCAATCAGCCTGGTTCGAAGTTGTTCATTTTCCTCCGAGACTTTGGCTTGATAACGATATGTAGATCGCCCGATACCAACTAACCTGCACGCCCTGACTTCGCTGAAGCCCAAGTCTTTCTTGAGGCCCGAAACCAGGCGGCGTCCGCGCGCAGGCGTTATCGGTTTTTTTCGATGATGTATTTCAGTCCCTGGATATCCAACGCCTGTTCGCCAACGAGCTGCTTCAATCGGCGGTTCTCTTCTTCCAATTGCTTCAGCCGTTTGGCTTCGCTGACTTCCATGCCGCCATACTTGGATTTCCAGCGGTAGAAGGTTTGCTCTGCGATCCCATGCTGCCGGATGATATCGCTGACCTTCATACCGTTTTCCTGGAGTTTTAGGATCCCAATGATTTGTTCTTCGGTAAATCGATTGTTTTTCATGGCCAAGCCCTCCTGCAAGTAAATTTTACTTCAAAACTAACTCTGCAGGCTGTCTAGTTTTTCGGGCTCAGGTCAAATAGATTAAGAAAGGGGGAAAATAGTAATCTTCATCATTACTTGGGATCGGTTGATGTTCTACTAGCCTATCTGGATCCTGGCACGGGAAGCTACGTTTTTCAGATATTGATTGCTGCAATGCTCGGGTTAATATTGACTGAAAGAACTCATTGGAAGAGAATGATCAGTCTCACCAGAGAAAAAATAATAGGGAACAGATAAAGTGAGTAGGGATTATATATACGGCTCGTTTCGCGATCCAAGCGGAAAAGTATTCAAGTATAATGGTAATTTATGTAGAGAAGTCAAACACTGTTACGCAGAAGAGTATGAGAGGTTAATGAAGTGCGGCCTTTATCAAGAACTTATTCAAGCGGGGCAGATCATTACCCATTCTGAAATATTAATAAATGATGATGAAACGTCGATAAGGTACAATAAGCGACCTGTTGACAAACATGGTTTTTGGGGAGCTTAATGTGTGCTCCTTTGGCTGATGGGGAACATGAACCCGAGGCAGAACACTAAACTAAGACCATATTTCAATTTATCAGGTAAGGCTTTCACCATTCGTTTCAGATTTAATGCAATAGATGCCAGGAGGCATTCTTCTCGGGCATTTACAATCCCACGTTTTTGTATTGTTTTCATTTTGTGTTCTCTTTTCAAGACGGAAAAAGTACCTTCTGACCAAATTGCTCGCAGACGCATCATCTTATCATAAAGTAACCCTTTCGCTCTTTCATGCCCTCGGTTAAAAGCAGGGTAAAAACTACTGGCCAAGATTCTTCGGCGTTTTTCCTTGCCCAAACAGGGTAATTTTTGAGGACATTTTTGGCAGGTTTCACGTGCAGCTAGATAACACCTTAGGAAATTGCCGGTAGTACGAACACAATATAGTTTGTCATAATTAATTGTCTGACCCTGAGGACATACAAAGCAATCATCGTGAGGTTGATAAACAAAACCTTGTTTTTCAGGGGTGTTTGAAAAAGGAATTGCAGGTATATATCCTTCAATTCCCATCAATTCCAGACCACGGTGGACGGCTCCAACGTCATAACCGCCATCCAATGCTATTCGTTTAATCTTCAAACCATTCGCAAGAATCTGCTTTTCTAGATGTTTGAGAACAATACTGCTCTCTTTCTGATTGGCCGGATACACATCAACTCCGGTAATTATTCCGTGACTACAATCCACGGTAGTTTCAACGAGGTATCCCATCCCACTCTTTTTGCCTTTATGCATGAATCCACAATCCGGATCGGTTTTACTTGTTGCGCGATCAATTACTACGGACTGCTCGCCCACCAATTTGTATCCAGGCTGAGCCGCAAGTTCCTCGTCTAAAACATCCAGGTAACTTTGCATACTCTTACGTATGGTTGTTTCTATGGTTGTATGGCTACTTCTTGATACCTCCGCGGGGAGGAAACTTCCATCGCATACGGTGTACTCTCCGTCAACCAATCCCTGATCGATGCACTGTCTTACAATTTCATAGAATATTTCTTGAAAGATATCGCTTGTTCTAAATCTCCTCCGTCGGTTTTGACTGAAGGTGCTATGGTCAGGAACCCTATCGGTTAGTTGCAGCCCGCAGAACCAGCGGTATGCAATATTAAGATTTACTTCCTGTTCCAAACGGCGTTCGGACTTGATGCCATACATGTAACCAATTAGCAACATTTTGATCAGCACCACTGGATCAATCGAAGGTCGGCCATTTGTTGCATAAAGTCCAGCTGCACGTTCATAAATGAAACTAAAGTCAACTATTTGATCAATTTTCTTCAATAAATGGCTTGGTGGAATCATTGCGTCCATGTCTAGAATTATCATCTGTAATTGAGTGTTTTGTTTACCCATCATTATGCATCGCCCCAGTAATATTGTATCAAATATCTCTCATATCTGGTATTTGTCAACAGGTCGAATAAGTTTCGCAAAATTGAATAACGTCCAGAAAACAAGCGGACATGGGCGTAGCCACTTGGTAAGATAAAGTTACCACACAAAATCTGCCAAGAAAGGAGCCACGTATCCATGTCCAATAAGATTATACAATTAAACGAAGGGGCCATAAAGCTTGAGCTTAAGGAGTTGGTCCGTAACAGCGTGGAAGAGACCTTGAATGAACTTCTGGAAAAAGAAGCCCAGGAATTGACCAATGCAGAGCGTTATGAGCGCACCGAAGGACGCCAGGGTTACAGATCAGGTCATTACGAGCGCAATCTCACTACCACCTCGGGGGATGTGAAGCTTAAGATGCCAAAACTGAAAGGAATAGCGTTTGAAACTGCCATTATCGACCGTTACCGCCGCCGGGAAAGTTCAGTAGAGGAAGCCCTGATCGAGATGTACTTGGCGGGAGTGTCGGTCCGAAGAGTGGAAGACATCACCGAGGCTCTGTGGGGAACCAAGGTTTCGGCCGGCACGGTCAGCAACTTGAATAAAAAGGTCTATGGGCACATCGAAGCCTGGCGCAATCGCCCCCTAAAAGGCAGTTATCCTTACGTTATGTAGACGGGATCTATCTCAAACGTAACTGGGGCGGAGAATATGAGAATGTGGCAATATTGATTGCCATGGCCGTCAACGAGGATGGCTACCGTGAGGTAATCGGAGCTGCCGAAGGCATGAAAGAAGACTTGGCCAGCTGGCAAGAGTTTCTCCGTAGCCTGAAACAGAGAGGTCTAACCGGAACCCAGTTATTCATAGGTGACAAGAACATTGGATTATTGGAGGCGGTCAATGAGGTCTTCCCAAATGCCAAATATCAGCGATGCACTGTGCATTTCTACCGGAATGTGTTCTCTGTCACCCCGCGCTCCAGGATGAAAGAAGTGGCAGCGATGCTTAAAGCCATCCATGCCCAGGAGAACAAAGAGGCGGCCAAAGAAAAGGCCGCCGCAGTGGCTGTCAAGCTCAGAGAACTGAACCTCAAGGAAGCCGCCAAGAAGATCGAGGACAGTATTAATGAAACCCTTACATATATGGAATTTCCCTATGCCCACTGGACCAAGCTGCGAAGCAACAATGTCCTGGAGAGGCTCAACCGTGAGATCCGCCGCCGAATTCGGGTGGTTGGTACATTCCCCGATGGAAATTCAGCCTTGATGCTGGTCTGTGCCAGGTTACGTCATGTAGCTAGCAAAGCCTGGGGAACCAAGCGATATATGAGTATGACTCATCTGGAAGAGATGCAAAAGGAAGCAGCCAACTTAGTTGCCGGGTAGTTGCCAGCTACCAAGTGGAAATTCGAATTTGCGAAAAACTATTGACGGTACCCAAAACTGACAGCAAAACTAAATCACGGTCCTATTTAATGGCTAATTGTTCGGAAAAACTATTCTCCCTGGAGGGCAAAACACTATTACATCCTGGCCACCAGCACCACTACTATTAAAAAGGTTGATATGGGCCACGAGCATGTCCCTATTATTATCTTCGGGATTAGGGAAACACCCTAAACCAATAACTTGGTTAGCCATACTCCCTTCTATTTGTACCTGTAAGTCCGAGGAACCAACCCAAACAGAAGCGTCATCAGATTCTCCAAGGATCAGAGGAAGAATAGGGACCATTTCCCTTGGCATTAATCCAATCCGAGCAACAGCATAACAATAGGCAATTTTGGCTAAAAAACGAGAGAACGATAAAGCATGATAGGTTTCTGAGACTCTCATCTCGGTTGCACCCAGGCTTTTAAGAGTTGCTGCGTAGTTTTTGTTGAAACAAATCGTATCCATCCCGCAATAATTTTCCCCTGGACCTTGCTCCCGACCTACAAGTTTCGATGGAGGTGCTAGTCTTGGTAACATCATTAAACCAGGGTGATCCTCAATCGGAAGCTCAACAGTTTCCCAATTGCCCGAGCGATTGATTTCGAGTGGTAAAGTTGTTGACCTTTTCTTGGGTCTGCGAGTTGGATATTTACCAACAATTCTGGCCTTATTCATAAATCCACCCAATATTGTGCCTTCGAAAGCTGAAGTAATTCCTGCACATTTCTTGCAGCTAGCTTTAGGGAGAATCAACTGTCCTGAAATACCGTACGGGATAACATGTTCGTCTGTAAGATCGTCTTGGGATCCGCAATAAATACAGCTGCCAATAGGATCGGTTCGCGTGACACAGTGAAACTCAACAATTTTACTCAATTGTGGCCCTCTCCTTTGCGTTTCAAACAATTACCAAAATAATTATACACTTATATCCTATAATCGTAAGATTTTGCCTAATTTATCTGATGCTTTTCTTTGAAGGCGTTCGCGAACATGGGCGTAAGTGTCGGCCGTTAAGGTTATCGTGCTGTGGCCTAGTCTGTTGCTTATAACAGTTATATCTTCGCCTAGCTCCAGCAGCTGCGTCGCATGCCCGTGGCGCAGATCTTGGAATCTGATTGGGGCCAGTCTGGGCTGGTACTGAATGGATGGCCAAATATTTCGGGGATCCTTATTCTCAGGAATTGATCGAGAAGGAAGCACGCACAGATTGGACTATAGAAAGAAAGAAGCCTTGCAAAAAATTGGAAGATTTCTTCTAGGAGTTTTTTGCGATACTCGACTTTTTCCTATAACCCCATGCAAGCAACACTGTATCAACGAAGACTATTCCTCCATATATAGTTGAAAAGTCTCCTCCGGCTTGTTAAAGCATCGTTTCTCTCGGAGGCAAATAGAAGGCAATACGGGGAAATACCGGTAAGATAATTCCGCACAGCTCAGTAAAAGATCAGCTAGAATAAAATTCAGGCAATATTCCACGGGGAAGTACCTCCCAAACATCCTTCTTGCCAGATGTTTTATTCAAATCCAGTACAAATCCTAATCCGTAAGCTGTGGACCTCGCCCTGTTTTCCTCGACCTTTGACTGATATTGATGAACATCGACGAGTCCTTTAATCGTTAAGCCAAGTGCAGCTGCAAGACCACTTTCCCAGGAAGCATTAATCTGCTGTACTAAAAGAGGTATACCGGCTAATCCACCAGCAACTTCCAGGCTAATTTTCCTGAATAGCTCTTTCTTCTGCGCTTTAATATTGTTCTTCAAATCGAGCAAAGCAGGTTCAATCTCAGTTTGGATGATCTTATTCAATTCAAATTGCATATCATCGAAATCACAATCAGGAGGCACTGAATATGCTAACCTCACCATTGCTTGGGTGAAAGGGCCCCTTTCATCCCTAGTTTTATATCTAACCTCCATAATCTCCTCTGGGGTTAAGCGCCCAAGATCCGGAACCATACTGCAAACCGTTTGTTGTGCCAACATAGCGGCGATGGACTGCTCTATCCGGGCTATCTCCGGGAGGTCTTTTTTTATAAGCCCAGAAGAAATGGAAGCAAGTACTGGATGATCCGCAAATGGGACCATGCCGTTTGTTAATGCAAATTGTAAACCCGTAGATGACTGTAATAAGCGGTGTAGGTGGAAAAAACCAACATCAAGATAACTTTTTCCCGGGGGAATAATGCCCTCCGCCTTTGCCCAATCAACGGATCGATAAAAGTTCATCCCAACTTCAGATTCTAAAAACGATTTTGGTCCTGTCCACTCCTTAGGTTCTATTCTCCGACCTATAGGTATTAAAACCTCAGAATCGCGCAACAATCTATTATCTTTCCAGAATTTCTCCATCGACATTATCAGATGCTTCGATGCTGGTTGTTCATGAAAATGGGCCGATTCATCAAGTTTAACCTCACTACCTGTAAACCGGTCTTTTTTCGTTAAAGAAAAATTGTTTTTTTTGAGTTTCTCAACAGCATCTTCAATATCGTCAGCGTAATAGTCCGGAGGTACAAAATAGGTGCACACTCTGTCATATAGAACCGTAAGTATACTGAGGGTCCGTGGATTTGAAATAAATCCATCGGTGTAATACAAACAATCCCCTTTTTTAGGAATTTCAATATTGCTCATGTTTCTACTCCTCACCGTTATTGGACCCCGCACCAACTTCCCAGTTCATGATTGACCTGGGCACCTCGTAGGACCTTGATCAATTCTGGCAATCTAATGTTTTTATAAACTTAAAAATGCTTTATTCATTAAGGTTTCCTCCATTCGGTATGTACCCTATCCAGTACCGCTTTCGCATTCAAACCAGCGCTTAGCGGTCCTACTCATCAAAGGTATTGGATCCTATCATTTTACAGATATCCATACCCTGGGTTTGAAAATATATGGCTCTCAATACTGAGACAGAACCTAAACCTATTCTTTTGGGTAAAAGTGAAGGCATAACTAATGATGCTATAAGTCCTATTATTTGGTCATCTTTGTGATGAGCAACCTGTGGTCCAAGATCGTTTTGGAGGAACTTTGTAAGGATAGTGTTTCCTGCATCATCCATTGCATCAGGGCTGCCAGCAATTATATTCATATCTCCGATGCCTCTCACCAAAGGATCCAGAGATATTCCTATAAATCCTGGGTGAGGATACCTCTTTATTTGTCTAATTGCTTCTCGATATCGTTTCCTTATTTGCTGAGGGCTTCTTATTCTTTTGGCAGCTAAACTATAGACTTCGGAATTATATGTGAATCTAATGTCGGGTTCCTCAAGCGCAACGCCAAAGCCCGTACGTTCTAAAACAGAAGCCAAGTATAATTCGAATTGTTTGTCCCGGGCAATACTATTGGCATCCTCTGATGGCAGACGGGTTCCGCTAAATATTTGCCTGAGAATAGGTATTCCGGCGGTAAGTACTTGGGTTGATGAAGTAATTACCTTAAGCTCAGCAGTATCCCTAAACCCCTCGATTAACACTGGCCAGTTTACGTCACTCGGGGGCAAATTTTTGTCTCGCACTATTATGACGTTGTGGATTTCCCTTTCGAAAAGAGAAAAACGACAAGAAGGGGGAAGCTCGACACCCGCCGCATCCAAGCGCAATTTTATCAGTTGAAATTCAGAAAGAATCGCCTCTAAGGTCTGTGCATAACCACTATTTGTATTTCCAGCAGACATAATGACCTCCAAGAATTAAACTAAGCCTCTTCTTTATCCGGTACATATTCCATCAGATCCCCAGGCTGACATTCGAAGTACGCGCATAGACGATTTAATACAGACGTGTCTATTCGAGTTATGCCACCCTTATATATCGCATATAGAGTGTTCTTATTAATCCCTGTCTGCCCGCTTAGTGTCGGGACCTTTAGTTTGTTCTTTTCAAACATCAGCCGGTCTAGTTTGAATCTAATCATTATATCCCTCCTGGCTATATTGTTCTCTGTTAATTATACATACATTTGTGTGCGTAAACAAAAGATCTGTGAAAAAAATACAGAGATGTATTGAGCTGATCCGGGGACGCCCGACCAATGAAGAACTGAAAAACCGACCGAGTATTAATGTCCTTGAGGATGGAACCTGGCCTGTGAAAAGTCGGCTGTAAAGATATTGCTTGGAAGGGGGGATAGAACCTACCGAGGAAAATATAGCTCAATATCAGAAGGACCTGAAAGAGCGCTCAGAAGAGAAATAAACGTATGGCTGGCCAGGCGACAAGAGCTTGCATAACCGTAAAATAAGGCAGGATTGACCGTGGACGCTCCAAAATTATTAAAAACGCCTCGCCTTCTTCGAAGAGTAATTTATCCTGAACATACAGGAAAATCATCCAATAAATAGAATCTAATCAGTGAGGTGTTTTATTGTGAATGTAATAAAGAAACTGTTTGTATGGTGCGGTTTGTTCCTAATAGCAGTCCTAGCAACAGCTGTGTTTTTTATGAGTTCGGCATATATGGCCAGTGGTCTCAGTCAACATACTGTAATAACCGATCCTGCGCAATGGTTACAATTTGGCGGGGCTTTTTTTGGAATCATCTTGACTATATCTGGCGCGTTCCTGGTCATGCAAATGCAAATTGAGGCTGCAGAAAAGGAAAAGACGAAGGAAAGGGAAGCCCAGCAGAAGAATCTCCAAAGGGCCATACTCCTCTTACTTCGAGGGGAAATAGAGATTAATAATGAGTTGTTTGTGGTCCACTACTCGGGATATATTGATGCTGGGGTGATAGGCATTACTCCTGCTATAAAGCTCGCAGTGGACGAGTGGCAGAACTTGAAATATACCATAATTGAGAAATTGGATATTGCTGAATCCGGGCAATTTATTGAGAGTTTAGTTTCTCTGTATTATGAGCTGGAGCGGATTAATAGGAAAGTGGAAACAGGGACCACGATATGTTTCAAGGAAAAAGAACAAATGGCAAGCTATTTGAGGGAGATAAAAATTAGGTTCGACCACGTTAATGCTTGGTTCAAGGACCTGGAGAGAGTTGCAAATTATAGTTAGATTGTTCCTATTTAAAAGGAACAAGGTGATCGAATGTAGGTGCCTGTCACCTCTTAAGGCTACTATTAGCTAACCTTAAGCGGGATAGTTGACAGCAATTTTGACAGCAAAACATTTAAAAATCCTGTGATAATTAATGATAATTCATAAATATAGAAAATCTTTGAACCATGCAATATTACTAAGATAGAGTGTTATTCAAGATAATTAATGATGACTCATTTATTTTTGCTAATCAGACTTAAAATCCCGCGGCGGAAGCAGAACAAAAGAGGTGGCAGAAGGGTGGCAACAGCGTAAGCGTAACCATTTTATCGCGATTGGAATTTACTGTTAAAAGGCGATATATAGGACTCGAATGGACTCAATCGTGCTGCTATCCTAACCGTGAATTTGATTCGTAATCAGCAGTTCAGCCATGATTATAAGAAATGTATAGTAGGATAGTTACCAACAAAACTATTACGGCACCAAAATGGCACCAAAATATAAAAGGGGAAGAAATTGATAAATTTCTTCCCCTTTAGAATACCTATATACAGGGATTTAAATGGTGGGCCATGAAGGACTTGAACCTTCAACCTTGTGATTAAGAGTCACCTGCTCTGCCAATTGAGCTAATGGCCCAGGTCGGTTGATTTACAACAATTAAGATTATAGCGTCTCGATTTCAATAAATCAATAAGTAACCAGGAAATATCTCACCCGGCCGCGAAATCTGGATGGGAAGGGGCTACAATAGTGACGGAGGGATATATTAATGAAGGAAATCTTTATAAATACCGGCGACGAAAGCAATTTAGCCGCCTACCTCTGGGGACCTGGTGCCGGGGACAAATACATGGTGGTGATCTGTCATGGTTTCCGGGGGGCCAAGGAAAACGGAGGCAAGGTATTCGGGTTCGCCGACAAACTGAGAAGGGCCGGGGTGGGGGTTCTGGCTTTCGATTTCAGGGGAAGCGGGCAGAGCGAAGGGGATTTTTCCACGGTGACCCTGACTCGGCAGGGACAAGACCTAAAACAGGTGATCGATTACATCGACACCCGGTTTGGTTTGCCGGTAATCGTACTAGGACGCAGCATGGGCGGCAGTTCGGTCCTGGTCGGTGCCTCCGGGGATGATCGGGTGGCCGGATTTATCTTCTGGTCGACCCCGGTGTTTATGCAAGCAGCATTTTCTACCATAATGGGGAAGGATTACGCCCGCTTGCGTGCCGGTCAAACCGTCATTTTCCGCGATGATGGCGGCCAGTTCGAACTCTGTCCCGACCTTGCCGATGACTTTGACCGCCACGATATGGATGTATATATAAAGAAAATCGGCTGGAAACCGGCACTGATAGTGCAGGCCCGCGATGATGATGCCGTGAGTCCGGCCAACGGCGAGTACCTGCACCAGATGCTGCCCAATAGCCAACTCTCCATGTTCGACCAGGCCGGGCATCGGTTCCTGGAGTTGACGGGCCAACGGGAAGACCTGACGGTGGAATGGCTGCGGCAGAATTTCTTTTGACCAGGCGACCGGCTTCGGCTATTTGGGGATACTCTGGGCAAATTTATCCAGCGTTATCCAGCCGGGGACGCGCACCCGGGGGGTAAGGTAGGGGTTGCTGGCCGGCACGGCATGACCGTAGGCCACGGTAACCGCTGACGTGTATCCGGCATCTTTGACGATAGTCGGGGTTATATCGCTGTAGGTGCCGGTGGGGTAGCAGAAGGAAAGGCACGGCACCCCCAGGTTTTCCTCCAGAATCTGTTTGGAAACGACAATCTCGTCCACCTGCTGCTTATAACTGGCCGTTTTCAGGTCGATATGATTGCGGGTATGGCTGCCGATTTCCACCCCATCCGCCTGGAGGGTCTTGATCTGTTCCATGGTAAGATAGTTGGGACGCCCGATGAAGGAAGTGCAGGCATAAACCGTACCGGTAAAACCGTACTCCTGCATTATCGGCCAGGCCTCGGTGATAAATGAGGTGTATCCGTCATCGAAGGTGAGGACGATAGTTTTGGCCGGCATCTTTTTGTTTCTGAGCATTTCTTCCGCCTGGGTCATGGTGACGGCACGGTAACCACTCACGGCCAGGTAGCGCATCTGTTCGCGGAATTTTCCGACCGGCACATAAAGGCTGTTGGGCCCGGATGTCACTTCATGATACATAAGGATGGGGATGGCGGTCCCGGTATATTTTTCGGGCGCAGGGATTGGCTGGGCCGGAGTCACATCGCTGCTATGCCCGGGAGAAGAGGCAGCCGGGGTGTCTGAAATCTGACCGGCCGCGGCGGGCCGGGCAACGGAGTCGGCGGTGACTGTAGCTGGATAATTGATAAAAGTCATTATACTGTCCTGGAAGAACAACACCAAGGCGGTGATGATTACCAGGGCGAATAGATAGGGGCTCAATCTCTTCAACTTTATTTCTTCCTCTCGCCAACTTTTTCTTCCCGGCATTTAATCCAGATTGTTTCAGGGGACTAATTTACTCTTATCAGTTGAGGAGACCGTCCTCACTTAACAATAATAGCCCATTTAATTGGCTGTTTACAAGACGAATAAGGGAACCAAAAGGAATAAGGCGGACGGGTGACTAGCCCCATCCCGATAACTGAATTCGATTCTGCCCCAGGATTTCCGGATACCTTGAATCGGCATAAAAAAAGCACATCCGGTGTGGACAGTGTGCTGGGTTATAGATGGTACGCCCGAGAGGAATCGAACCTCCGCACCCGGCTCCGGAGGCCGGTGCTCTATCCACTGAGCTACGGGCGCACATTTGCTAGATGATTATAGCAGAATATTCGGGATTGGTCAAAACACGGCAGAAATCTTTTGGTCGTGATGAGCAAAGGGCCGGCACTTTCTGCAGGTGCCGGCCCTTTCTCAGTGATTATAATTGGTTGGAGTCGTCTCCAGCTTATGCTGCTAGATCGTTTCGGTCGAACCGCTTGTTTCGGCTGCGGGGTCCGATGGCTCCACGGTGACTGTCCCTTCAGCAGTATCGGCGGCTACTTCCAGGGCAAATACCTGAGCCAGCTCCTGCAGGGGAACATAGGCCCGGCCGCAGGTGATCTCGCTCTCGAAGGGTACGGCGAAGGCAGTGGTATCGCTGTCCAATGCAAACTCCGGAGCCAAAAGGGTTCCGCCCACCGTTCCGGTAACAGTGCCCAGGACTTCTGAAGTCACGGGATCGATTATGTCTCCCGAGATGGTTCCGCTGATAGCACCGTCAGTGGTCAATAAAACCGGATCGGTTGAAATGTTGTCAGAAGCCGCGTCTATAGTCAACTCCACCGTGACCGGCTCTCCGGTCAGAGGATTGGTAACCGTGCAGGGGATGGTTCCATCGATGGTGGCCGGTCCGCTGGTGGCGGCCGGATCGTCAAAGACGAAGGTCAATGGGGTTGAAGTGCCCAGCTCCGTGCTGGCCTGGGCGGAAGCGGTGGTCCCGTTGTAACTGAACACTATGGCTAACCCATTAGCCCCGGTGACGGTCACGGTTTTATTGACGAGATCCGGGGTAACGGTGGCGCCCATGTTTTCCAGTGCCTTTACGGGGAACATGATTTTGCCGCCCTTAAGGTACATGGGGCCTTCCAATTTTATCAGGTTGCCGCTCTTATTGGTCCATAGCGACCAGGCATCAGGCTCCTGGGCGGCAGTATACATGGCGGCGATTAGTGCTTGGGCATTGTCAAACAGGCTGAGGTCAAATCCTGATTTATCAGATTTAATCACCATGAAACGTTCATTTATATACTGTTTTTTGAGAGACTCGGGATCCGTTGTTAACTGGGTATTAACTTTTGCGATTTGACTATCGAGGTCTGTCATTATCAACACTTTGGCATCTTTATCGGCCAAAGCATCAGCATATTCCTGGGATGCGGGATCTAAGGCGGCCAAGGTCAGGGTTAGATCGTCAATTTCAGACTGCAGGGTTGTCTTGGATGCATTGAGTGCATCCAGGTCACCTTGGAGAGCGCCCAGCGGGTCCTTAACATACTGGTTCATTTCTTGTTTGAATTGTTTCTGCAGGGCTTTGCTGTCCGCGACAGCTGTGGTCTGAGTTTCGGATTTGTTGGCCCCTTTGCCTTTACCGTTGTTGCCTTTGTCGGAGGCGGCAAATGCACTCATGGAAACGGAAAGGGTGAGGACCACGGTCAACAGGAGTACCAATACTTTTCTCATTCGATCAACCTTCCTTTCTTTTTCCATCTCCCGCCGAAAGAAAGACTGCACGCCGAAGCATGCAGTCATTTTTACTGGCCTCTCTTCGGCAACCCGGCGATCATGGCATTGAAGCTTTAGACCCGTGGCTTTGCGTCCCTGGCTTTCACCAGGTTTGCTATTATCGGAGATGTATTATTTTCCATATTATACTCCAGGGATTTGTAAGATTTCAAACGTTTTTCGTCATCCGCAGCTCCTTAAATCGCAACATCACCTGAGTCGCCTTATCCCACCAGAGGACCTTCACTGAGTTGCTTGCAAAATATCTAAAGAGGATGCCTGAACGCAGCTTTTTTTAAGCGATTCTTCAGGTCTTTTTCAGGTAGGATATGGATACTAATAATAGACTAGTGGCAGGGATTACTTGATCAGGGTGCATACCCGGTCTTAAATATTTTTTATTGGAGTGATGGAAAGTATGGCAGATATCCCGATGCCAGGAAACGATGAACACATTCTGGTCGATAACGCCGAAATCCCCAGCGGGGAAGAGCACATCAGCCTGGATGCGCAGCATGTCAAACAAGCCCTGGTCGACAAGAGGGTCCGGGGCATGTCCACCGGCAAGAAGATTCTCCTGTTATTGGCGGCCTTTTTGGCAATAGGAGCGGCCGTGTACGGTATCCAGAAATGGAGGGGTACCGATAATCAGGTCAGCTATGCCACCGCCACCGTTTCCAAAGGCACGGTAACCGATTCCATTGAAGCCACCGGCACCTTGGAAGCGGTCCGCACTTCGGATATGGGTTTTAAAAACGATGATACCATCACCGCCCTAGACGTTCAGCCCGGAGACCATGTCACTGTCGGACAGGTTTTGGCCCGGCAAGACCCGGCTACCCTTAGCAACGCCTTGCAGCAGGCCCAAAACACCGTCGACCAGGATAGCATCAGCCTGAAGAGCAGCCAATTAAACCTGGAGACCGCCCGCAAGGAACTGGAACGTCAGCAGCAGCTCTTTGCCGCCAATGCCATCTCCCAGTCACAACTGGAAACCGCCCAGAATTCATATACCAAAGCCGACCTGGATCTCCAGTTGGCCCAGGCCAAATTGGCCAACGACCGTACCAAATTGGCTCAGGCCCAGGAGAACATAGCGGAAGCCGCTATAGTAGCCCCTTTTGACGGTATAATCGGGGCAGTCAATGGCCAGGTGGGTTCCATAAACGGGATAAATTCTGCCTCCAGCACCTTGCTGACTGTTATGAGCGATGAACTGCAGATCAATGCCCTGGTGAACGAGGCCGACATTGGACAGACAAAGGTAGGACAGGCGGTTGAATTCATCAGCAGTTCATTCGGCGATAAAGTATTCAAGGGTCAGGTCCTGCGTATAACTCCCCAAGCCAAAACGGTGAGCAATGTCCAGTATTATCCGGTATTGATTTCCTGCGAGGACCCGGAAAGGGTTCTTTTGTCTGGGATGTCGGTCTCGGCCCACATCATCATCGATCGTGAAGAGGATGCGGTAATGGTGCCCATGATGGCGGTCTCCTATGCTCAAACCTATCTGAAGAAAAATCCGTCGGCATCGGTTTCCCGTGGATCAAAAGCGGTATTGCTGCTGGAAAACGGTCAACCGGTGGTGAAAAGCGTGGAGTTGGGGATAAGTGACGGAACCAACTATGCGGTTAAAACCGGCCTCGACCCAGGTGATACCGTCATTATCGGCACCACTTCGCCTTCCGCCAATAATACCTCAACTACAACTACTCCAACCGGCACCAACCGTAACCAGGTCAGAGGTCCCAATGGCGGTATGGGTGGCCCGGCCGACGGAATTTAACGGATGGGAGATCGCCAATGACTGAAAATCTTATCAAACTCAGGGAGATCGACAAAACCTATTATGGAGCCGCCACCCCGGTCCATGCCCTGCGTTCGGTATCATTGGATATCGACAAAGGAGAGATGGTTGCGATAATGGGCCCTTCCGGTTCGGGTAAATCTACTTTGATGAATATGCTGGGCTGCCTGGATAAACCTGATTCGGGCAGATATTCTTTTGCCGGGCAGGACGTTATGGTCCTGGGTCGGGACCAACTGGCGCACATGCGCAGCATCTTCATCGGTTTCGTATTCCAGAATTTCAACCTGATCGGGCGTGTATCGGCTCTGGAAAATGTATGTCTGCCCTTGATATATGCGGGTGTCAATTCGCAAAGAGAGAGGGAGAAGCGAGGCCGCCAGATGCTTAAACTGATGGGCCTGGAAGGGAGAGAGCACCATATGCCCAAACAGCTTTCCGGGGGGCAGCAGCAAAGGGTAGCGATAGCCAGGGCACTGGTCAACGCCCCGGGATTGCTGCTGGCCGATGAACCGACCGGGGCCCTCGATACCAAGACCTCAGAGGAGATCATGCTCCTGCTGGAAAAACTGAATCGCGAGCGGGAGCTGACGGTAATAATAGTAACCCATGAATCTGAAATCGGCAGCCATTGCCGGCGCGTGATCAGGCTCACCGATGGCCGGATAGCAAGTGATGAACCACTGGCCAGAATTGAAGCCGGGCGTGATGTCGGTTAGTAAATAGGAAGAAGGACGGGCAAGAGCTTATGAATATAATTGCAGGTCTCAAGATGGCGATGCAGAGCCTGATGGCCAACAAAATGCGGTCCTTCCTGACCATGCTGGGGGTAATCATCGGGGTTGGGGCGGTACTGGTAATGGTGGCTCTCGGCCAGGGAACGGCATCCGGTATCACCGCAAGGATATCCAGCATGGGGGCCAATCTGCTCACTATTTCGGCCGGGGGCGGCTTTGGCCCCATCCGGGGGACCAACACGGCCCAGCTGACCAACGCCGATGCTGAAGCCATTAAAACCCTCCCGCTGGTAAAAAACGTGGCTGCCGAGTCAAGTACCTCCGGCACGATTTCCAGCGGCAACGCCACCTGGTCGACTACCGTGGACGGAACCTGGCCGGAATTGATGAGTATCAAGGAATGGGATACCATTCAGGGTTTGTTTTTCACTGCGGATGATAACAGCAGTGCCAACCGGGTGGCGGTACTAGGCAGCACAGTGGTCGAAAACCTGTTTCCTGGGGTCGCGTCTCCGGTGGGAGAGACCATCAAGATAAACGGCATCTCTTTTTCGGTCATCGGGGTACTTGAGGACAAGGGAAGCAGTATGGGCGCCGACCAGGATGATATCATCTATATACCGCTGAGCACCCTGCAGCAGCGCATGACTGGGGGCGAAACGGTTCGTTCCATCAGCGTACAGGCTACCAGCTCCGAAGCTTTGACACCTTTGAAAGAGTACCTGACCACTTTGCTGCGCCAGCGGCATCGCCTGGCTGAGACAGCGGATGATGATTTCCGGATCAGGGATACCACCGAGTTGCTGGCTACAATAGAGGATACCACCAGGATGCTTTCCTTCCTGCTGGGGGGTATCGCTGCGGTTTCTCTGCTGGTAGGGGGCATCGGGATAATGAATATAATGCTGGTATCGGTTACGGAGAGAACCCGCGAAATCGGTATCCGGATGGCCATCGGAGCCACAACCGGAGCCATCCGGGCCCAGTTTCTAATCGAATCATTGGTTCTGTGCCTTTTCGGGGGCATAATCGGGGTGCTGATCGGTTGGGCCGGATGTTTGATCATTACCAGCCTATCCGATTTGACCATGCAGATAGCACCCAGGTTGATAGCCCTTTCCCTGGGATTTGCCACCGCCATCGGCCTGTTTTTCGGCTATTACCCGGCCAATAAGGCGGCTCACATGAATCCCATCGACGCCCTTCGCTTCGAGTAGCGGTTTAGGGTTTACACATACAGCTGCCAGTGGATATCATATGAGCAACGGACCAGAAACGAGGTAAGATGATGCAGCCATTAAAGGGAATCCGGATTCTGGCAGTCGATGATGAACCCAATATATTGCAGTTCCTGGAACTGGGGCTCAAAAATGAAGGTTTCGAGATACGTTGTGCCGACCACGGCCAGGCAGCCATCAAGGCGATGGAGGAGTTCAAGCCCCAGGTAGTCATCCTGGATGTCATGATGCCCGGGATGGATGGATTCGAAGTAGTACGGCAATTGAAGAAGATGGATAATGTTGCCGTGATCATGTTGACAGCCCGCGATGAGGTTGATGACCGGGTGAAAGGACTTTCGATTGGGGCGGATGACTATATGGTCAAACCCTTCAGTTTTGAGGAATTGCTGGCTCGGATAAACGCCCGCCTCCGTAACCAATTTCCCCACCTTTTCGGGGAGGTGGTCCTGGGTCCATTCTGTATCGATGACCGCCGCCGGGAAATAAAACTGCATTCGCGCATCCTGGAATTATCGCCCACCGAATATGGGCTCCTCAAATACCTGGTTTTGAATCACGGCCTGGTATTGAGCAAAAAGACTATCCTGGACAAGGTCTGGGGGTATGACTTCGGCGGGGAAGACAATATTGTCGAGGTCTATGTACGCTCCCTGCGAGAGAAGCTGCAAGACAAGGACCACAGCCTTATCCGCACACTGCGCGGCTCAGGCTACCGGGTGGATATATGATCACTGCCCGCATCGACCCACCCAGCCAACCCGGGCTGAGATTCAATTCCCTTAGATTTCAGCTGTTATCACGATCTCTGCTCATCCTGGCGGTACTGCTGGTTCTTATCGGCGTACTGCAATACTTTTTCACGCAGGACAACACATACAGGAACAGGGCATCCAGCTTACGAAGCCAGGTTTTGAGCATCGCTCCTTCGGCATGGGAGACCATGTTGAACGGTCCTTCAGCAGAAACCGGGGGGGAGCGCAAACCCCCAATCATTTTCATGCCTGGAACCAGCCTGGCGCTGCTCGACGAAACGGGCCAATACATACTGCTCATCGGTGAGAACGGATCCCAGCCCCCTACTCTGACCCCGGAACAAAGAACGCAGTTGCTGGACCGGCGCAGCCGCCAGCCCTATTTACTCCATGGTAGCGGCTCCGAGGAGCAGCTGGTTGTCGCCGCTGCAGTGGTGAATGAATCCGGTCAATCTTTGGGCACCGCCATAATAAGCACCCGCACCGCTCCCCTTAAAGAACTGCTCCTGCGCCACATGCTGGCATTCATAGTCCTGGCTCTCGGTGCATTGCTCATAGGGTTGCTGGCTTTCCTTCCGGTGCTGAGAAGGACACTGGTCCCTTTGTCAAACATGGTAGATATCGCGGCGCAGATCGACGCTGGCAACCTGGACCGCCGTTTTCCTACCAGGCAGGGGCAATTGGAGGTGGATCAACTGGCCGAATCATTCAACGGTATGATGCATCGATTAGAGATTACTTTCGCCGCCGAGAAAGAGACCCAGGAGCAGATGCGGCGTTTCATCGCCGATGCTTCCCACGAATTACGCACCCCATTGACCTCCATCCATGGATTCCTGGAGGTCCTACTGCGGGGGGCGGCCAACCAACCCGAGCAACTGGAGAAAGCCCTGCAAAGCATGCATAGCGAATCCCGGCGGCTTAACAAATTGGTCCATGACCTGCTTTTGCTGAGTAAATTGGACCGGACTCCCGCCGCGGAGATGGAAGTGGGGTTTTTGGACCAAACCCTGAGGGAAATGGAACCGCAGCTGCGCATCCTGGCTGGAGACCGCCGCTTGATCCTTACCGCCCAGCCCGGTTTGGCATGCCGGTATAATCCTGATCAGATCAAACAGGTGGTATTGAACCTGTTTCAGAACGCGGTACAGCATACCGATCCCAGTGACGGAGAGATAAGGGTATCGCTGCTAAAAGTGCACGAACGGGTGCAGTTGATCATCCAGGATAATGGCCCCGGTATCAGACCGGAACATATCGCCCATATCTTCGAACGGTTCTATCGCAGCGAGGCCTCCCGCACCCGCCGGGAAGGAGGCGCCGGCCTGGGTCTGGCGATAACCAGGTCCATCGTGGAGGGTCACGGGGGCACTATCAACGTATGCAGCAAGGCCGGGGATGGGACTACCATACAGGTGAGGTTACCGGAGGCCAACCTTTTATCAGGCCGTGGTATCCCGGGATGGCCTTGAGTCTAGGTTGCGGCGGTTGTGCAGATGTATGGCCACCCAAAGGAACCAGGTGGCGGCAACCAAAACCCCCGCCACGATATGCACCGTGTGCAGGGCGTCCAGGAAAGCGGCCTGGTAATCAAGCGTGAACGATCGGCGATTGAAAACCAAGCTGAAGAGAAGCACCGACAGGCTTATCCCCAGAGAATAGGAGAGGTTGCGGTTGGTGGCTATGAAACCACCGCCATAACCGGCCTTTTCTTTAGGCATGGAGCCCAGGATGGCACTGGTGTTGGGGGAACCGAAACTGCCCATGGCCAGCCCCAATACTGCCAGGGCCGCAATTATCAGCAGGATGGGTGAATCCACCTGCAGGAATGAAAACATGGCGAAGGCACCGGCCAGTAAGCCCAGGGACAGGGCGGTTATGGGCGGAGAGCCGAAGCGATCTGATAGATGGCCGGCCATGGGGGCGGCGAAGGCCATCACGATGGGGGCGGTGGTCATGACCAGCCCGGAATTGGCGGGGGAGAAACCCAAAATGGCTTCCAGGTAAAAAGGCAGCAGGAAAAAGACTGAATTCTGGGTGCTGTAGACGACTACCGCCACAAGGTTGCCGGCTACAAATGTTTTATTCCGGAAAAGGCCCAAATCCAGCAAAGGATCAGGGTTTTTCCTCTCCCACCAGCAAAAGGCGATCAGTACCATCAAACTGTCTCCCAACAGGTACAAATTCAGGCCGTTGCCGGAAAGTGCCAGCAGCAAGGTAGTCAGCACAATTGCCAAAAGCACCGTACCGGGCAGATCGAATGGCCTCGTTTCCGCCTCCCGGTACTCCTTGGGCAAGTGCCGGCGACCCAGATAGAACCCGGTGATACCGATGGGGATGTTGATGAGGAAAATAACCGGCCATTTAAAACTGGCCAATAGCAATCCGCCTATTCCCGGCCCCAGCATATTGCCCAGAGCTACCATAGTCCCGGTCAAGCCCAGCGCCTTGCCGCGCTCCCCGTCGGGAAATATATTGGATACGATACCTATCCCGGTGGCCATCATCATACTGGCCCCCAATCCCTGGAACATGCGCATGGCGACCAGGACCATCAGGCTCCGGGATAAGCTGCAACCCAGCGACCCCACAGCAAAGACCAGGAATCCCCAGGTAAAGATACGGTTGCTGCCTCTCCGGTCCCCCAGCCGACCAAAGAAGATCAGGGAAGAGGTTATCACCAGCAGATAGGCGTTGACCACCCATTGGACGTCATTCATTTCAACCCCAAATTCCCGGGCTATGCTGGGGTTGGCTATATTAAGGATGCTGCTGTCGAGGGTGGAGATCAGTATCCCCATCGCTACGATGAGAAAAACCTGCCATTTTAATTCCAATTTCTGCACAGTTTTAATGTCCGCCATTCGTCATCGTTGGCTAAATTATAAGATAAACCGAGATTACCGGCTATCCTCTAATTATATGCGGACAGTGCAACATAGATATCTGGGGGAGGCCAAACCCAGTCTGGATATTTTTGTCCCGCCAACACATCCTTGCGAAAGCAGCGTAGATAACTGGGGAGAGCAAAAACCACCCCGGGGTAGGGCGGTGGAAGGAAGTCATTATATCGGATTGGCCGGATTATCCCTGGTAGAAGACTTGTAAGATAACATCACCCAGGCAGCGGGCCGCGTTTTCGGCCAACTCCAGGGGGATCGAATCGGTGCCGATTTCAAACAGTATCCCGGTGGGGTACAGATCCTGGTTATAGTCGCCTTTACCCATGAAGATACCGCGGATCAAGCCTGGATACAGTTGGTCAGCCTGGGCCTTGATGCGTCTGGCATATGCCAGATTACTCTTCATGTTGGGGTTGGAACGTCCCACCACCATCATTATCCGGGAGCAGTCCACCCCGTTGATAGTGGTGGAGTAGGCTGAAGCCGGAGCCGAATCGCGATGGATATCAAAGGCGACGTCAGGTTGTTCCTTCAACAGTTGGGCCACAGTCCGGCGGGAACGGTGGTAGGCATTGCGGTCGTGCGGATCGTGAGCATTAACGCTATGGGATACGCTGATGCCCGATTTCTGCAGGGAATCGGCCAGGGCTGTGCCCACGGTATATATGTCGCCGGCGCCGGGTTGGGAGGCCTTTCCGGAGGTGGGGATGTACGACTCATCGGTGTGGGTATGGTAGATCACTACATGGTGGGGAGCATTTACCCCTTGAACCGGCAGCGCTCGGTTGAAAAATACCGGCTTGGGTATGGCAGCGGTGCTGTTATCGGGCGGGATTCCGCCAGTGGTCCGGGTAACAATGTCAGCCACCGCGTTTGGCCCATCCATTCCGATAACTACATACTCAACGTTGTTGGTGTCTATATACCGGTCATCGATATGGACTGGCAGGCCAGTCTCCAGGATAGTGACCCCGAATGTATCCTTGATTATTGAATAGGAAGAGACTTGTTCATCCAACCCGGGTACCGGCTTCTTAGGTATGGGAGTATTGAGCGTGTTTAAAATATATGCCCCTATCATCACCGCCAGGAGCACTCCGAAGAAAATCCATATATAGCGTCGGCTCAATGTTTCCATAAAAAATCCGCCTTTCCTGATACTAAGAATATGATGTGGAAGAGACGGATTAATTATTCCCCTAAAAAGGTATCACGCGGTAAAATCAGTCGGTGTCCCAACTGGCCAGATAATCGACCTGCTCCGCAGTAAGCCGGTCGATCTCGACGCCGTCGGCTTCCAATTTGAGCCAGGCTACCTGCTTGTCTATGGCCTCCGGAACATTGTAGACGTGGCAGTCGAGTCCGGCCCGGTTCTCGATGACATACAGCAGCGACAAAGCCTGCAGCGAGAAACTAAGATCCATAACTTCGGCCGGGTGACCATCGCCGGCGGCCAGGTTGACCAACCTTCCTTCGGCCAGCAGATACAGACGGCGTCCGTCGGTCTGGACATATTCTTCGATATTGTTTTTCAGGACCCGGCTGGCCACCGCCAGTTCATTAAGGTCGGGTTTGGATATCTCCACGTCAAAATGGCCGGCATTGGCCAAGATGGCCCCATCCCGCATCAACTGCATGTGTTCCTTGCGGATCACGTTGATATTACCGGTTACCGTGATAAAGATGTCTCCCCGCGCGGCCGCCTGGTGCATGGGCATGACCTGGAAACCGTCCATGATCGCTTCATTGGCCTTCACCGGGTCGATCTCGGTCACCACCACCTTGGCCCCCAAACCCTTGGCCCGCAGCGACACCCCTTTGCCGCACCAGCCGTAACCGACTACTACCACCGTTTTCCCGGCCACCACCAGGTTTGTGGTCCGGTTGATCCCGTCCCAGACCGACTGCCCCGTCCCGTAGCGGTTGTCGAACAGGTATTTCATGTAGGCATCGTTGACCGCCATCATGGGGAAAAGCAGGGTACCATCTTCATCCATGGAGCGGAGCCTCAAAATACCAGTGGTAGTCTCCTCACAGCCCCCGATGATATGGCCGGCCTGCTCCTGCCGTTCTTTATGCAGCAGGGTGACCAGGTCGGCGCCGTCATCGATGATGGCCTCAGGCTGGCAGTTTAGGGTCTTTTCCAGATAAAGGCGGTAATCGGCGCTGCTCTCGCCATGAATGGCAAAAACGGTGATACCCGAGTCGACCAGGGCGGCCACCACATCATCCTGGGTGGAGAGAGGATTGCTGGCGCAGGCGATGACCTGAGCCCCGGCGGCTTGCAAGGTTTGCAGCAGGTAGCCGGTCTTGGCTTCCAGGTGCAGGCAGCAGGCGACCGTCTTGCCTGCCAGCGGTTTGGTCTGCTCGAATTCCTGCTTTAGACGGTTCAATACCGGCATGTGGCCTTTGACCCACTCCAACTTATGGTAGCCGGCCGGAGCCAACCCTATGTCTCTGATTATCGATCGCATCTCTACCTCCCGGCATTAGTTTAAACGCTTAAATTATAAACGACCCTGGTAGGTTGGTAAAGTTCAGTATTATAGGTATGGCGCATCCCGGCAGCATAAATTATAATACAATTGGCTTCGAGGCCATCGCCATGAGTCAGAAGCCAAACAGGGGGAGTCTCGATTGCGCTTCTGGGCCACTATAGCAGCAATAATAATGCTGGACCAATTCAGCAAGATCCGTATCATGGAATTACTCGATCCCGGCGACAGCATTCCGCTCATCCACAATCTTTTCAGCCTCACCTTCGTCATGAACCGCGGGGCTGCCTTCGGGGTCTTGCAGGGAAAGTCCTGGCTATTCCTGATCATGGCCTTGCTTATAATATGTATAATGATTTATGTCCATCTGGCCTATGAACTGCCCGTCTGGGTGCAATACGCCATGGGGTTCATCGTGGGCGGAACCATGGGCAACCTGATCGACCGCTGGAGTCTCGGAGCGGTACGGGATTTTTTCAGCATCGGCTGGTTTCCGGTCTTCAACGTGGCCGATATGGCCATCGTCACCGGGGGAGGGCTGTTGATACTGTACCTGTTCCTGAACGAGCCTGATCGCAAGCAGATCAAGTAACCGCCTCTATTCCCAAACCTCATCGGCCATCCGACGCACCTCCCGGCGCAGCTTTTCGGTGGCCTCCCGGTCGATCTGCCAACGTCTCCGAACCATCACCAAGACATCGCCTTCCCGGGCCTCGGGGGGGACGGACTGGCGCCGTATGTTTTTCATCATCCCGTCGATCTCCACTACCGCATAGCGGCCTTCGAACCGGTCGATAATCGCGCTTTTCATTGATCTCACCTCTCTGTAGTGACCTCCAGATCCTGGCCATCGGTACTGAATATTATGGTCCCGTTCAGATCGGTCCGGTAAAGCTGCAGCCCGGCCTTGCTCAACCGCTGCAGGGCCGAGTCATGCGGATATCCATAATCGTTGCCCTGGCCCAGCATGATCACTCCGTAACGGGCCCCGACCGCATTGAGAAAGCGGGTTGAACTAGAGGCATAACTGCCGTGATGCCCCACCTTGAGCACGGTGGCTTTCAGATTGGCTCCGCTGGCCAATATGTCGTTTTCCGGCTCCGTCCCGACATCGGCGGTAAGAAGAAAGGCCCGGCCGCCATAAGCCAGCCGGAGCACAACGCTGTAATCATTCAGTTCCGCATAGTATTCCTTTACCGGCGCCAGGAGCTGGCATTCTATTCCTTCCAGGGGCACCGTAATCCCAGCTCTGGCGGTGGTGATCCTGAGCCCTTTCTTTTGCACCGCGGTCAAGACATCTCTAAAGCTCTTGGTATTCTGGGTGACGTCCGGCAGATAGACCGAGTATACCGGAAAATGGTCTATAACCATATCCAATCCGCCGATATGGTCGGAATGGGTATGGGTTCCGACCACCACCTCCAGCTCATCCACCCCCTGCGATTCCAGGTAGCTGATCACTTTATCGCCGTAAATATTATCGCCGGCATCGACCAGCATATTCTTACCGGCCGGGGTCTGAATCAATATGGCGTCTCCCTGGCCTACATCGATGAAATGAACCTTAAGCCGGCCGGTCAGGGGAACCGGGGCGGGAGTGTCATCATAAGGATAGCTGGTTCCAGGGGCGGAGCAACCGGGCAACGACCATATGATTGCGGCCAACAGCAAGGCCAAAATCGTCCAATATCTTCTCAAAACATATCTGCCCCTCTGTCCATTATGGGATCCTATCGTGGAATGGCTTGATTACCTGAGGCCTGACAATATCCTATCAGCAATATTACCACATATTCACGGGCAGGCCGATTGCAATGCCCGCTTATCCAGTCCCGAGGCTGCCCAGTTGGGCCCTCGATATAAAATAGTTCATCAGGTACTATTCTTGATCATCTGATTAGGCCCGAGGCGGAGATCAGCGCTGCGTCTGAGCATGAATGCAATCCGCACCAGCCATGGATGGCCGCTTGCAAATAGGTTCCGCATGGAATAGATTTACTATAGATATAGGAAAGGATTGTCTTATTAGATGGGTAACCGCGGCCTGCGCGTAATGAAACCGGCTGATTTAAAAACCTATTATCAATATATTAAAAAAGACTTTCCGCGGGGGGAGTACCCTCCTTATGAGATCCTCCTCCAGCAGTTCTGCGACGGCCGCCAGCAGGGTTTTATCCTCCATGACCGGGGCCGGGATCTGGCCTATGCGATATGTACCGGTGACGGTGATTACGTGTTGATCAGCCTGCTGGCAGTGCTGCCGGAGTGGCGGGGGCAGGGGATAGGTTCTGAGCTGTTGAAGAGCCTGCAGGGCCATTATGAGGATCGCTCGGGACTGATTGCCGAAGTGGAACGACCGGAATTGGCCGGGAACCAAGAGGAGCGGCGGATTCGTCTATCCCGTCTCGGTTTCTACCGCCAGGCGGGATTTTATTTGATTGCGGGGATAGACTACACGATTTGGGGTGTTCCTATGCACCTGATGGCCTGCCCCCTGCAGAAGGATATAAATGTTATCTTCGGCAGCATAGAGTCGATCATGTACGAGATATACCTTAAATTGGCCGGCCCACAATT
Source organism: Syntrophomonadaceae bacterium (assembly GCA_040217755.1). GTDB lineage: Bacteria > Bacillota > Syntrophomonadia > Syntrophomonadales > Syntrophomonadaceae > PHAA01. Next base: position 27,284 of record JBEHWJ010000001.1, read on the forward strand.
TATCCATAATTTATCGATAAACCGTATCGGCAGCGGCGATAACCAAAATTGATATGTTATGACCGCTAAAGGAGATGTTCGCAGCGGTTGGGGCGTAAAAAACGCCCGTCGGCTGGTTAAGGAGAAAAATAAAAATAGATCTTGAAGGTGTAATAATTTTTGCCCTTTTTCGTCATATTAGATAGAGACAATTAAGGAGGCTGTAGCGATGAAAAAGGTGATTACACTGTTGTTGGTCCTGCTTCTCAGCCTTTCACTGCTGGGATGTTCGCCTGCCAAAAACACCCCTCCCGCCCAGAATAACCCAGCTCCGACCGGCGAACAGGAGCAGCAACAGGTGCGTTCCGTGGTAACAACCTTCGGGCAAAGATTACAGATGGTTTCATTGACGGCTGCTCCTGAACAGGTGCTCCAGCAGATGCAGGCGAATTACGCAGACCTGGTGACCCCTGAACTGCTGGCAAAATGGCAGAACCAGCCCAACAGCGCACCGGGACGGGCGGTATCCAGTCCATGGCCGGAGCGGATCGACGTAACCAGCCTGGAGAAGACCGACGGGAAATATGCCGTCAAGGGTGAGATCATCTGGATAACCAGCGTTGAAAAGACCAATGGAGGGGCGGCGGCCCGGCAGTCCATCGATCTGACCGTGGCCAAGCCTGGTGACCGCTGGCTGATCGATTCCGTTATCCTGGGCACCCAGCACAAGGAAGGCACCATATTATACCAGAACGCGGAGTATGGTTTTGATTTTATTCTGCCGACCAGCTGGCAGGGATATAAAATCATTACGGAAGAATGGGAAGGGACGGCTATAACCGGACCATCCCAGGGGAAAATAATCAGCCGGGGCCCGAAGCTCTCCATCCGTCACCCCCAATGGACCCAGGCCCAACCCCGCCAGGACATACCCATCCTGGTATTTACCCTGGACCAATGGGACTCTTTGCAAAGGCAGACGTTCAGTATCGGCGCCGCCCCTATCGGGCCCAAGGAATTAGGCCGCAACTCAAAATATGTATTTGCCCTGCCGGCCCGCTATAATTTTGCGTTCCCGGCCGGTTTCGAAGAAGTGGAAAACATTTTAGCGGGCCAGCCCCTGCAACCTAAATAACTGGACAGTTTTATCCTGCTTAAATAGCCCGGCTATCAGCCGGGCTATTTTCTTTATCAAAACGTTCTAGTAAAATTAATCCTAACCATTGGGACGCCGGCGTTTTACCCATGCCCGACCTTTATTACAGCAGGGGAGTGGAGCATATGATCAGCAAGGAACTGCTCGAGTTACTTTTTCGGCCCGCCAACATGCAGCGTTGGAATGACCATATCAGGCCCCATGTAGGTTTCACCGAACTGGACAAACAGGCTCATAAATTTTTCTTTGCATACATCATAGCGAAAACCGAGGAGACCGACCGCGGGGCCTCCATATACTGGCAGCGGCTTATCGAAGGCGGCATCTTCGAGTTCCTGCAGCGAGCGGTATTGACCGATCTGAAACCATACGTATTCAATAAACTGATGGATAACAAGAGCAAAGAACTGAACACCTGGGTTATCCAACAGGTAGGGAATTGCGTAGCCGGTATCGAGGGCGGATTCCTGCCTAAACTCAAGAATTACCTGGGTAACCCTCAATACGCCTATGCCGAGAAGAGGATTCTCAAGGCGGCCCATTACCTGGCTACCCGCTGGGAATTTGAAATAATCAAGCATCTGAATCAAGATATCTTCGACCTTGGGCAGACCGATCAGAACATCACCAATGAGATCGAAGAATTCTACGATCTGGCCGGGGTGCAGAAGTTGAACCTGGCCCGTAAGACCGGCAAATTCATGGATAAAGTGGGGCAACTGCGTTTCCAGCAGCGCTGGGCGCAGACCCCCCGGGTACCACAGACCTCGGTATTGGGCCACATGCTGGTAGTCGCCATCATGAGCTACCTTTTCTCAGTAGAGATGGGCAGTGGGGAAAGGCGCATCTATAACAATTTTATGGCAGGCTTGTGGCATGATCTGCCAGAGATACTCACCCGTGACATCGTGTCGCCGGTAAAACGATCGGTGGAAGGGCTGGAGGATATTATCAAGGATATAGAGAGAAACTTGTTCATGGAGGAGATCCTGCCGCTCCTGCCCCGCCAATGGCACCAGGAGATACTGTACTTCATCGAAGACGAGTTCAGTAGCCGGATAATGGTGGATGGCAAAAGCAGGATTGTCACCTCCGAGATCATCAGCCAGAAACATGACACCGATACCGACGACCCTCTGGATGGTGAATTGGTCCGGGCTGCCGATCAACTGGCCGCCTATATCGAAGCGTCCATATCGATCGCCTTTGGACTGCAGGCACCGGAGCTGGTGCAGGGCAAGCAGACCATCTATGAGAAATGGTCTGCAACCAGGATATGCCAGATGGATTTCAAAACCTACTACGATTATTTTGCCTGATAGGGCAATAATAAATTTCAGGCCCGACGACATTTATAATTGATATCAACCGGAAAGAGGTGACATGGATGGGCAGATTCATAGTTATCCAGGGGGATATTACCAAACAGGATGTCGATGCGATAGTCAATGCCGCCAATAACTCATTATTGGGGGGCGGTGGGGTGGATGGAGCCATACACCGGGCGGCCGGCCCGCAATTACTGGCGGAGTGCCGTACTTTGGGCGGGTGCCAGACCGGCGAAGCCAAAGTCACCCATGGTTATAACCTGCCGGCCCAATGGGTCATCCATACCGTAGGGCCGGTCTGGCGCGGCGGAGTGCATAACGAGGAACAACTGCTGGCGAGCTGTTATCGCAGTTGCCTGGCCCAGGCTATCCGGATAGGGGTCAAGAGCATCGCTTTCCCGTCCATCAGTACCGGGGTATATGGCTTTCCGGTGGACCGGGCAGCTCGCATAGCGATCCGTGAGTTCTCCCAATTTCTAAAGGGCAACCGGACCATCGACGAGATCAGGATAGTGGCCTTTGATCCCAATACCTACCGCCATTACCGGGAAGAGGCGATCAAGGCCGGTATCTTAAACGAAGGGTAATCCCTTGGAATTTTTTGATTGTGGCGGAAATGGAGGGCAGGGTCTTGACGATAACCCGGGAAAGACTAGTGGTCCTGGAGGATATGGAAGGAGAACGCCTGGATCTTTTCGTAGCCGACAACCTTGCCGACCTGTCGCGCTCACTGGTGCAAAGCCTGATAAAATCAGGCCAGATCCTGGTAGACGGGCAAAGGGCCAAAGCCAGTTATCGCCTCGGTGAAGGCCAGGAGGTGGAAGTGGAACTGCCGGTCCCGCAGCCAGTCTCTATCGCTGCCGAGAACCTGCCCCTGGATATCATCTACCAGGATGAAGATGTGGCGGTCATCGATAAACCCAAGGGGATGGTGGTTCACCCCGCCCACGGTAACTGGGAGCACACCCTGGTCAATGCGCTTCTTTTCCATATCGAAGATCTGTCCGGAATCAATGGCGAATTGCGGCCTGGTATAGTCCACCGCCTTGACAAGGATACCTCGGGGGTCATGGTGGTGGCCAAGAATGATTATGCCCATAAAAATCTGGCTGAGCAGATAAAGGCGCACACTATAAAGCGTGAATATATCGCCCTGGTCCATGGATTTATAAAGGAGAACCTGGGCACCATCGACGCTCCCATCGGCCGCAGCAAACTTGACCGAAAGAAGATGGCAGTAGTCAAGGATGGCCGACCCGCGGTCAGCAATTATGAAGTAATAAGCAGGTTCCGCAATTATACCTTGGTCAGGGTCAGCCTGCTGACGGGGCGCACCCATCAGATCCGGGTGCATTTTGCCCACATCAAGCATGCCGTGGTGGGTGACCCTCTATACGGTTCGGCCAAGAAGCACTTCGACCTGGATTCCCAGGCATTGCATGCGCACCTGTTGGGCTTCAGGCACCCCCGCAGCGGAGAATACCGGGAATTTACCAGTCCTTTACCACCCTACTTCACCACCATCCTTACTCAACTGGAGCAGACTGGTTAAGGTTGACAGGAGCCGAGGGCTTGATTAAAATTTGATAAGAACCTTTAAGTTGGCTCCGTGAGGCTAGCAAGGATTTGGCGGCTTTTATACCTGCCTTCGGCTTGACGAAGGCAGGTTTTTGATTTATTGCACCGAAAGAATCTCAGTAAGCGAGAGGAGGCAGCAGGTGGAACTTCAAGAAAAGAAGGTCATTATGGATGAGATAGCGATCAGGAGAGCTATCACCCGCATCGCCCATGAGATAATCGAAAAGAATAAAGGGGTGGCCCGGGTGGCTTTGATCGGCATAAGACGCCGGGGAGGCCCGCTGGCGATTCGTTTGGCCGAGCAAATTCAAGAGATCGAAGGCATCAAGGTGCCGGTGGGCATCCTGGATATCACCCTGTATCGGGATGATCTCACCACTCTTTCATCGCAGCCCCAGGTACACCGCACCGAAGTATTTTTCGATATAAACGATATGAATGTCGTACTGGTCGATGACGTGATGTACACGGGCAGGACGGTCCGGGCGGCCATGGATGCGCTGATCGACCTGGGTCGACCCCGCAGTATCCAGTTGGCGGTCCTGGTCGACCGGGGCCACCGGGAACTGCCCATCAAAGCTGATTATATCGGCAAAAATATCCCTACCGCCCGCAGCGAAGTGATTTCGGTCCTCGTCAGGGAGATAGACAACAAGGAGGAGGTAGTGATCCAGGAAATAGTACATCAGTGAATTCCCCCCCTTTAAACTGGTCCGGAGAGGCTGGCAAGGGAAGTGATTCAGGTTAGAAGCCTTTCCTGTCAGTTTACAGCGAGAGGCTTTTTATTTTGGTCCGACGAGGAGGATGAGTTGGTGAAATTCGAACATAAAGATCTATTGGGAATGAAGCAGTTGAAACGCGAGGAAATAGAGCTGATCCTCGATACTGCGGTGCCGATGAAAGATATCATCAATCGCGATATCAAAAAGGTACCCGCTTTACGAGGCAAGGCCCTGGTAACCGTCTTCTATGAGAACAGCACCCGCACCCGCACCTCTTTTGAGATAGCCGGCAAGTATCTGAGTGCGGACACCGTCAACCTGGCCGTCTCCACCAGCAGCGTCCAAAAAGGGGAAAGCCTGCGGGATACGATCAAAACCATCGAGGTGATGGGTTTTGATTTAATAGTGGTAAGGCATTCCATGAGCGGTACCCCCCACTATATATCGCGCAATACCAACATGCGGGTGATAAATGCCGGTGATGGGACCAATGAACATCCCACCCAGGCCTTGCTGGACATGTTCAGCATAAAGGAGAAGAAGGGTACCTTGGAGGGGCTTAAGATAGCCATGGTAGGAGACATCCTCCACAGTCGGGTGGCCAGATCGAATATCTACGGCCTAAGCCAATTTGGCTGCGAGATAAGGGTGGTCGGACCGTCTACCCTGATACCCCCGGATATCGAAAATTTGGGGGTCAAGAGTTACTTCAGCCTGGATCAGGCGATCGATGGGGTAGATGTTATCAATGTTTTAAGAATCCAGAAGGAACGTCAGCAACGGGGACTGTTTCCTTCCCTGGACGAATATGCCAACCTCTATATGCTCAGCCCGGACAAGCTGCGGCGGGCCAAGGATGATGTGATGGTGCTGCATCCAGGCCCCATGAACCGGGGAGTCGAGATTTCTTCTGCTCTCGCCGACAGCACCATGGCGGTTATCAATCAGCAGGTCACCAACGGCGTGGCAGTTCGGATGGCTTTACTTTTCCTGATGATGGGAGGATCGCGCGATGAAATTACTTATTAAAGGTGGTCGGGTGGTAGACCCCGCCAACGACATCGATGCCATTATGGATGTGATGGTGGAAGATGGGATGATCAAGGCAGTCGAGGTCAACATCCTGGACCGGGAGGGAACCATTGTAGATGCAACCGGAAAGATAGTCTGCCCCGGGTTTATCGACATGCACGTCCATCTGCGCGAACCCGGCTATGAATACAAGGAGGACATCGCCAGCGGCACCCGCGCCGCGGCAGTAGGCGGCTTTACCACCGTATGCTGCATGCCTAACACCGATCCGGTCATCGACTCGGCCGCAGTAGCCGCATTCGTGAGGGAACGGGCGGCCAAGTCGGGAATCGTAAACGTGCTGCCGATCGGATGTATCTCCAAACAGCTGGCCGGCAAGGAACTGAGCGAAATGGCCGATCTGGTGTCGGCGGGATGCGTAGCCGTAACTGATGACGGTCAGCCGGTCAGTGACGCCAGCCTGATGAGGAACGCGTTGGAATACGCCAAGATGTTTGACTTGCCGGTGCTTTCCCATTGCGAGGAGCGCAGCCTGACACATGACGGCCAGATGCATGAAGGATACTATTCCACCATCTACGGGCTGAAGGGTATACCGGCGGCCGCCGAAGAGATCATGATCGCCCGCGACATAATCCTTTCCGAATTGACGGGGAGCCACGTCCATATCTGTCACGCTTCCACCCGGGGTTCCATGAACCTGATAAGGGGAGCCAAGGCCCGGGGAGCCAACGTCAGCTGTGAAGTGACGCCCCACCACCTGGTCTTGACTGATGAGATGGTCGGGGATTATGATACCGATACCAAGGTCAATCCTCCCCTGCGCTCCACCGAGCATCTGGAGGCACTACGCGACGCCTTGCTGGATGGGACCGTCGATTGCATTGCCACCGACCATGCCCCGCATCATTTGGAAAGCAAAGATTGCGAATATGATCTGGCCGCCTTTGGCATATCCGGTTTGGAGACTGCCGTCGCGGTAATTATGCATTTCCTGGTGGACAAGGGTCATTTGGGCTGGAGCGAGATGGTGGAACTGTTTACGATCGGGCCAGCCGAGGTACTGGGCATCGACAAGGGAACCCTCGACATCGACACCGTGGCTGACATAACCATCCTTGACCCCTTGGCGATCAAGACCGTCAATCCGTCCGAGTTCTATTCCAAGGGTAAAAATACGCCCTTCAAGGGTATGACCTTGAAGGGCTGGCCCTGGATGACCATAGTCAAGGGCAAAATAGTAGCTCAACAGGGCCAACTGGTCAATATTAATACAAAGGATCTGATATGATGCCGGGATTGGAAATGGGCAGGGTGCTGGACAACCGCCAGGTGGCCTGCGATTGGTATGTCATGGATGTCTCCGCTCCCGTCACTGCACCGCAGTGCCTGCCGGGCCAGTTCCTGCATATCCGGCCCATCAATACCTATGACCCGTTGCTGCGCCGGCCGCTCAGCATATACGACGTGCTGTCCGACCGCGGGATCATCTCCCTTCTTTACCGGGTTGCCGGGCGGGGGACCGGTCTGCTGGCCAGGGCCGCGGCTGATGACTGCATCGACATTATGGGACCGTTGGGCCGGGGCTTCACCCTGCCCTCTGCCAATGAGAACATAATTATGGTCGGCGGGGGGGTCGGAGTCGCACCGCTGACGTATCTAGCCAGGGTGTCACTGGAAAGACGATGCCGGGTCAAGCTTTTGATGGGAGCAGCCGACGCTGCCCAACTGGCTGTGACCCAAAGGTTCGAAAAACTTGGTGTAGAAATTAAAACCGCCAGCCTGGATGGCAGTATGGGTTATCATGGTATGGTCACCGACTTGCTGGGAGAAGAGGGCGGGAGCGATTATTCCCGGATCTATACCTGCGGTCCCGCCCCGATGATGGCGGTTGTATCCGACTGGGCCAAGAGGCAGGGTTTGTGGGGCGAACTATCCCTGGAGGAACATATGGCCTGCGGAGTGGGTGCCTGTCTGGGGTGCGCCTGCCAGCTCAATGCTTTCCAACCTGGTTATGCCAAGGTGTGTAAGGATGGACCGGTATTCAGCATCCAAGCCGTCGAACTGGGGCCTGACCAGGGCCGGGAGGAGGAGCGACATTGAATAAAACCGAGCACTTGCCATCTCCGGACCTGAGCACCGATTTGGGCGGGATAAAGATGAATAACCCGGTGGCGGTAGCTTCCGGGACTTTCGGTTACGGTCGGGAATACGAGGATTATATGGACATTGCCGCCATCGGTGCGGTCATTGTCAAGGGCACTACCCTGGAGCCGCGGGTCGGTAATCCGCCCCCGCGCATCATTGAGACCCCGGCCGGGATGCTCAATGCTATCGGCCTGGAAAACCCCGGGATCGATATTTTCTTAAATGAACATTTACCCTATCTGCGGGACAAGGGAGTCACTGTCATAGCCAACCTGGCCGGCAACAGTATCGAAGACTACGCCGCGGTGACCGCTAAACTGAAAGGCCACCCTGGGATAGCTGGAATAGAGCTTAATATATCCTGCCCCAACGTGAAAAAAGGGGGCCTGCAATTCGGCACCGACCCACTTATGGTCAAAAAGGTGGTGGAAGCGGTCAAAAATGAGACTTTCTTGCCGGTGATGCCCAAGTTAAGTCCCAATGTCACCAACATCGTGGAAATTGCCATAGCCGCCCGGGAAGGAGGCGCCGACGCCCTTTCCATGATAAACACCCTCATGGGTATGGCCATCGATATCGACCATCGCCGCCCGGTACTGGCCAACGTCTTTGGCGGCCTGTCCGGTCCCGCCATAAAGCCGGTGGCATTACGCATGATCTATCAGGTCTACCGGGAGATGGACATCCCCATCCTGGGGGGAGGCGGTGTCATGAACGCCCGCGATGCCATTGAGTTCATAATGGCTGGAGCTGCTGCGGTATCAATAGGTACGGGTAATTTCGTCAATCCCCGTGCTGCCCTGGATATAACCCAAGGTATTCGGGAATATATGACGGAACATGGCGTTCAACGGATAAGCGAATTGGTGGGAGTCGCCATACAGAGATAACCGCAATTGAGAGGAGGAGCAGGGATGCAAGCCAAGGAAAGGATTATTTTAGCCCTGGACGTCGACACCGCCGAGGAAGCTTTGGGGTTGGTCGGCAAACTCAGTCAGCACGTGGGAGTCTTCAAAATAGGCATGCAACTATATAACGGGACCGGCCCGGAAGTTATCGAGCGGGTGCACGACCTGGGGGGAAAGGTTTTCCTGGACCTGAAACTACATGATATCCCCAATACGGTGGCTTCAGCGGCCAAGGTGCTTACCCGCCTTAATACATTTATGTTCAATGTCCATGCTGCCGGCGGCCGGGAGATGATGAGCCAGGCCGCCCAGGCATCCCAGGCCCAGGCCAACCGCCTGGGAGTAACTGCGCCCCTGTTGTTGGCGGTAACCGTCCTCACCAGTATCAGCCAGAAAGAATTGGCTGAGGATATGTTTATAACCGGTTTGAGTGTTGAGCAATTGGTGGTCAAGTGGGCATTGATGGCTCAGGAATCGGGTTTGGCCGGGGTAGTCTGTTCACCTCAGGAAATCAGCCCTATTCGCCAAGCCTGCGGCCCCGACTTTAAGATTGTCACCCCGGGAATCCGGCCGTTGTGGTCGGCCGCCAACGACCAGAAACGGATAACCACGCCCCGGCAGGCCCTGGACCAGGGAGCAGATTTCATGGTGATTGGGCGTCCCATCGTTCAAGCTGACGATCCGGTAGCAGCGGCACAGAGAATAATAGCAGAATTGGAGGCAGAATAATGTTAAGCCAGGAAGAAGCCATCGGCATATTCACTCGCTCAGGAGCATTGATGGAAGGACATTTCAAGCTGACCAGCGGCCGGCACAGCAATCGTTACATGCAGTGTGCCCAGGTCCTGCAGTATCCCCAGTACACCGAGCAGTTAGCCGCCCACATCGCTGAAAGGTACCTCGGCGAGAAGATCGACACGGTGATCGGGCCGGCTATGGGCGGCATCATCGTCGCTTATGAAGTGGCCCGCCAATTAAAAGTTCCCGGCATCTTTTGCGAGCGTGAAAATGGCCGGATGGTTCTGCGGCGCGGGTTTATCATTAAGCCCGGCAGCCGGGTGCTGGTGGTCGAAGATGTCGTTACTACCGGAGGCTCGGTGATGGAAGTGATGGACATCGTGAAGGAGGCCGGCGGCCAGGTAGCCGGGGTAGCGGTTTTGGTGGACCGCAGCGCCGGCAAAGTCGATTTCGGAGTCCGCCGGGAAGCGGTACTGACCATGGACATCGAATCCTGGCCTCCCGAAGACTGTCCCCTATGCAAGGAAGGCCGGGGGGAGGCCATCAAGCCGGGCAGCCGCAGTTAACTGGGGGTATATAATAATGAAAGTATTTTTGAACGGCCAGGAGATGCAATTCGTCGAAGGCGGCTATAAATATGTATTTCTGAAACCTTACCAACAGTATCAGGAGAAGACCATCGATAAAGAAAATGGCGACAAAATGCACCTGGAATTCTATGACAACGGGGTTCAGATCCGGACCCTCATCACCAAAAAAGAGGTCGCCACCATCATCAACCGCAATATAGCCGTCGATAAGCTCAATAATAAGGTATATATCCTGGAGGATGATAATGAAGCCAGGTTTAATGATGACGGCTCAGTTGATATAATTAAATAAGAAATCAAATGTCAGGGGGAATGGCACTATGGATGACAAGATTACGAACCATGCCGAACGCGTGGCCATGGAAGAGAGGCTTCGGGAAAGCGAAGAGAAGTACCGGCTCTTGTTCGAAACCGCCAACGACGGCATCCTCCTGATCGACCGGCTCGATATCATCGACTGCAACCGCCGCGCCGCTGAGATATTCGGCATCGAGTGGGAAAAATTACGCGGCTCTTCGGTCAAACCTTTCATCCCGCCGGTTCAGCTGGATGGCCGCAGTTCCTACAATCTGCTCCGGGAAAACGGGGAGCGGGTGCTGCAGGGAGAGCCTATGCTGTTTGAGATCGGCCTTTGCCGTGCAGATGGATCACCTATAGATGTGGAGATCAGCCTCAACCGCATCCAATTGCAGGGTAAAACCCTGGTGCAGGTGCTGATGCGCGATATTACCGACCGCAAGGAGATGGAGGAGTGGCTCCGTTATCTCAACCTGCATGATAAACCCACCGGGCTTTACAACCGCAACTTTTTCGAGGAAGAGATGGAACGCATGCAGAGCGGGCGATTCGATCCGGTGGGCGTGGTCGTCTGTGATGTAGATGGTTTGAAGCTGGTCAATGATAATCTGGGCCACCAGGCCGGGGATGAATTGCTGGCGGCGGTGGCCAACGTACTACTGCGCAGCTTCCGCTCCAGCGATCTTATCGCCCGTATCGGCGGTGATGAGTTTGCCATTCTGCTGCCCCAGTGTACGACGGAAGCGGTGGAAGCAGCTTGCCAGCGGATCAGGGATAATGTAGCCGCTTCCCGCCATAAAACCCCCCCGGTGCCGATCAGCCTTTCCCTGGGCTGGGCAGTGAAAACCAAGGCCAGCGAAAACATGGAGGAAGTCTTTAAGGAAGCCGACAACCTTATGTACCGGGAAAAACCCCACAACCGGGAGAAGTTCCGGGAGTTTTTCAACCGTACGTTTATGAAACCGGACGCTGCCGGCGAAACGGTGGATTAAACGGCGCCTTCATCAGGCAGATTCTCGGCGGCATCCCCATCGGGGACAGCCATTATGGTCCAGTAGTTGTCATAGATAACCATACCTGGCCTGGCACCGCCAGGCTTTTTCACGTTGTATCGAAAAGTATAATCGACGGGGACCTTGCCGGCGGAGGCTGCCTGGCTGAAATAGGCGGCCAGGCTGGCGGCTTCTTCCAGGGTACGGTCGGGTACCTGATCGATAGAAGTCATATGCGCAGGCAGGCCTATAATCACATGACTGCCGGGGATCTGCCGGGCATGCAGCCAGAGGTCGCCGCGTCTCGATTCTTTGAAGGTGAGTCGATCATTCTGGAGGTTGTTGCGGCCCACCAGGATGTCCAAACCGTCAGAAGACAGGAAATGACGGGGCACGCTGCGCTGTACCTTCTTCCGACCCCGCGCCGGGGCCGCTTGCATATAATTCTCTTTTTCTAACTCCTCTATTATTTCGTCGATCTCGGCGGGACTTTCTGCCTGGCGGACCGAGACCAGTACCGATTCCAGGTAATCTATGCTGTCCTGCGTTTCTTTCATCATCCTTACCAGGTGCTTCCTGGCCCCCTGGGCCTTGTTATATATCTTGAAAAAGCGCTGGGCGTTCTGGATGGGGGTATAACGCAAATCCAGCGGCAGGGCCAGTTCCTCGCCGGTAATAAAATCCGGGACCAAGGCCACCGCATCACCTTTTTTGAAGCGATGGGCATAGGATGTCAATAATTCCCCCCAGGTCTTGTATATATCCTTTTCACCGGCCTGGCTGAAATCGCCTTCCTGCAGGAATCTTTTACGATGCGCCTTGTGCAGGTGCTCGTTTATCTTGCGGGCCAGACTTTCCTGCATGGACTGCAGCCTTAATAGCCGCAGCTTATGGCTGTAAAAAGCATCACAGGCTTCGTTCATGGTGGTGAAGGTCTTAACCATCACCGGGCCCGCAGCGGCAAACGGCTCAAAAGGGGAGAATTCGACGGGAACATTCTTTTGGTATTGTACAGTCGGCGTACCGGAACCGTCGTTTATAGCATCGAGCAGTGAGCGGGTGGCCTGGTAAACCCTGTCCAGTTCATATTGGCCGCATTCGCCTACGCTGACCCCTTCCGCCAGGCCAGCGGCTGCGCATATGTGCCGGGCACTGAACTGGCTCAGCCCGGTATACGTATTAAACAGAGCCTTGCTCGCTACAGTGCTTTCGTCCTGATCCCACATGGCGGCAGCAAACAGGTCAAAATCGGCTGATTCGGGGTCGATTTTGCCCTGGGAGGGAGGCAAGATATATTGGCGGCCGGGAAGAACCTCACGATAGGAACTCATCTCACTGTTGATCCTTTTGATAGCATCGATCACCATGTTGGTCTCTGGATTGGCCAGGATTATATTGGAGTGCCTTCCCATGAATTCACAGATCAGGTACTTGTCCTGCCATTCCCGGAAATCGTTCATGGCTTCTATCCGGATCCGGATTATCCTCTCCATCCCCATCTGCTCCACCTGTTTGATCTTCCCACCCTCCAGGTACTTGCGCAGCAGCATGCAAAAAACCGGCGGGTGGCTGGGGTTGGGTTTTCTGTCTGCCGTGATATGGAGGCGGGCCCATTTGGCATTGGCGGAAATAAGCAACCTGATGGTTCCCCCCCGGGCCAGGCGAATGGCCAGGACCAGTTCATCTTTTTCGGGTTGGTATACTTTATCGATACGGCCATCTTTTAAGCACGCGTCCAATTCGCGGCTTACAGCACGTACCGCAAGACCGTCAAAGGGCATGTCGTTCACCTCTTCAATAATTACCGCAACCATTATACTATAGAAAACCACCCTTGACAGCAGGGCGCTTTCTTGACTATACCAGCAAAATATATAAAAATAGTCCTTAAATGACAAGGAGGTAGGGCGATGGCGGCAGAAATCAAGGTTATCGTGTCGGGGGCCTTGGGTAAGATGGGCCAGCAGACAGCCCAGGCAGTCCATCAGGATGAGGAATTGGAACTGGTGGGACTGATAGACATCCGCGCCCGGGAAGGGCAGACGGGCGGAACGGCGGGGCAGTTGCCGCTGCCGGTGGAGAACGACCTGGATGCCTGGCTAAAACTGTACCGGGCCGATGTGATGATCGACTTCACCAATCCCCAGGCAGTATACAACAATGCTAAAATCGCCTTGCAGGAGCAGGTCAACTGTGTTATCGGCACCACCGGATTAAATGAAGTAGAATTGAAGCAGTTGGAGAGATTCGCCCTGGAGAATGAAGTCGGGGTGGCGGTTATCCCCAATTTCGCCATCGGAGCGGTGCTGATGATGAAACTGGCCCAGGAAGCGGCCCGTTATTTTCCCGACGTGGAGATAATAGAACTGCACCACGATCAGAAGATGGATGCCCCCTCCGGTACGGCTATCAAGACGGCCGAAATGATAACCGAACAGAGACAGACCCGGCCGCTGCGGAATAGCCGGGAATTCGAGAAGATCGCCGGGGCGCGGGGGGGAGAACTTAACGGCATTAGGATCCACAGTGTCAGGCTGCCGGGATTTGTCGCCCACCAGGAGGTCATATTCGGCGGGGTGGGGCAGAGCCTGCGTATCCGCCATGATTCATTCGACCGGGTGGGGTTTATGCCTGGGGTTGTCATGACCGCCAAGAAAATTATCGGCATCAAAGGCTTGGTTTACGGCTTGGAGAAGTTGCTTTAGACCCATGGGTAATTGTGTGCTGGGGCTTGTTTTCAGCCCGGATGTTATATCGGTTACGGGGTGCGTATTTCTCTTAAAAGGAAGGTCGGGGGTACTAGGGGTTTAAGGGTTCAAATATACTCGTATTTATGGGTCGGCCGGAGAAATAGATGACAGCCAACCTGGGTAGGTCAGATTAAATTAGGATCATCAGAAAGAGAGTGAAGACTCTCTTTTTTTCCCTCCAGCTCTCTACCTGTGGTTAGGACAGACACAGGTTTGAACAGAGTACATATACTGCTATTAACTCTGGTCACAGAGCAATAACCCGGAGGTGGGATGAAGGTGTGTTCGATTCTGTCTGGACTCAAGATAGCAGTAGTCGGTGGCGACGACCGGGAATTGATCCTGGTGGGGGAATTGGTGAAATATGGAGCAACCGTGGTCGTGACCGGGTTCCCAAGGGAAATGGTATGTCACGGGGCTTTTGTGGTGGGCAGCGTCGAGCAGGCCTGTAAAGACACTGAAGTCTTGATTTTACCATTGCCGGGTACCAATGAGAAGGGTGTGATAAGAGCCGTATATTCGGAGCAAGAGCTTATCTTGACTGAAAAAGCTATCGCTGGTATGGCCCCCGGCGCTGCCGTGATAATAGGCTGGGCCCGCAATTTCCTCAAGGAATGGGTACAAAAATACCGCTTCAAACTGCTGGAAATAGTGGAGATGGACGAGATAGCCATCCTTAACTCCATACCCACCGCCGAGGGAGCCATCCAGATAGCCATGGAGGAGACTTTCAGTACTATTCATGGCAGCCGGACCTGTGTTATCGGTTTCGGCCGGGTGGGTGTAACCATGGCCGGGATCCTGAAGGCCCTGGGTTCGGATGTTACCGTAATAGCCCGCAATCCCGGGCAATTGGCCCGCTCCTACCAGATGGGCTGCCGCCGCGCTGGCTACGATGAATTGCATGAAGTGCTGCGTAATAGTGATATCGTCTTCAATACCGTTCCCAGCATGATCCTCAACCGGGAGGCTTTAAAATATGCCAACCCGGACATCTTGATAATCGATTTGGCCACCCAGCCGGGAGGCACCGATTTTGAAGCCGCCAATGCCTACGGGCTGAAAGCCATCCTGGCTCCAGGTTTGCCGGGAAAAGTAGCCCCGGTTTCGGCCGGCAAAATCCTGGCCGATGTGATACCACGGCTGTTGATGGCCGAGTTCTCGCAACGGGAGAAAGAATTGCAATTCGGTTCGTAGGGGGTGATCAGACATGAAGGAACAAAAATTGATCGGGGTTAAGATGGGGGTAGTATTGACCGGTTCCCATTGTACTATGGATACCGCCCTGCAACAGGTGGTGAGATTGAAAGAAGCCGGAGCCATAATCTTCCCGATCATCTCTTACACCGTAGATACGACCGATAATCGTTTCTACCAGGTGGCGGAAGTCAAGCAGTTTCTCCACAGTATTACCGACCAGCCGATCATCAATACCATCGCCGGGGCCGAACCCATCGGACCGGGCCGTTGGTTGGATTTAGTGTTGGTGATGCCGGCTACCGGCAACACCATTGCCAAACTCGCCAATGGCATCGTCGATACGCCGGCACTGATGGCTATCAAGGCCCATTTACGCAATCAGCGACCAGTGGTGATCGCCATTTCCACCAATGACGCTTTGGGTATAAATGCTCGCAACCTGGGCGCCCTGTTAAACATGAAGAATATCTATTTTGTGCCGTTCCGCCAGGATGATCCGTTTAAAAAGGGCAACTCATTGGTAGCCAACCTGGACCAGGTGGTAGATACGGCCGTGTGCGCATTGCAGGGGAAGCAGATACAGCCACTTTTGCTGGGAACATTGTAGACGATTCTTTGGTTATGATAGAATAGGGAAGCATAATCAATGACAATGCAAGGCGCAGGAGGTAGTGACGTGGCTAATCGGGTAAAATTAGCGATAGTTGGAGCTACGGGTGTAGTCGGACAGGAAATGCTCAAGATATTGGAGGAAAGAGATTTCCCCGCCGGAGAACTATTATGCCTGGCTGACCCCAGCGAGGCAGGCAGCAAGCTTAAGTTCAAAGGCCAGACTTTGACCGTAGGCGTCGCTGATGCACAGGCATTCAAACAATCCGATCTGGCTTTGTTTGCGGTTGGAACCGATATCAGCCGGTCACTGGCCCCGCTGGCAATAAAAAATGACTGTGTAGTGATCGATAACAGTTATGCTTTCCGCCTCGATGATAGTGTACCGCTGGTGGTTCCGGAGGTTAACGCCGGGGCCCTGGCCACTCACCGGGGTATCATCGCCAATCCCAACTGTTCGACTATTATTATGGTGGTACCTATATACCCCATCTACCGGGCAGCTGGCATCAAACGGGTGGTGGTATCGACTTATCAAGCCGTCTCCGGTGCTGGCAAGGCGGGTCTGGAGGAACTCGATAAACAGGCTCGCGAATATCTGGAAGGCAAACAGGTGACTCCCCAGGTTTTCCAGCATCAGATAGCTTTCAACCTGATACCTCACATCGACGACTTTGTCGAAGACGATTATACCCGGGAAGAGATGAAGATGGTCTGGGAGACCCGCAAAATAATGGGTGTTCCGGATTTAAAGGTAGCCCCTACCGCGGTAAGGGTGCCAGTGTTCCGAAGCCATTCAGAATCCATAAATATTGAAACCGAAAGACCGCTGGGAGTGGATGAGGCCCGGCAGATCCTGCAAGCCGCGCCGGGGATAGTGGTGCTCGATGACCCGGCCGCCCAGCTTTATCCGATGCCCTTGTTTACTTCCGACCGGGATGAGGTTTTCGTGGGTCGGATACGTAAGGATATATCCATCGATAATGGCCTGGCCATGTGGGTGGCGGCAGACCAGATCAGAAAAGGGGCGGCCACCAACGCTATCCAGATCGCCGAAATAGTCGTCCAGCAAAACCTATATTAGGAAGTGAATCCTGTTGAAGATTTTAGTTCAGAAGTTTGGCGGAACATCGCTGGCCAGCAACGAATTAAGATCTAGGGTATGCGATATCGTAGCAGATGCAAAATCGGCCGGTTATGCCCCCGTAGTAGTGGTCTCCGCAATGGGCCGCGAAAACGCCGCCTATGCCACCGATACCCTGATCAACCTGGTTAGGGAGGTAAACCCGGAACCCCTTCCCAGGGAGCTCGACATCCTATTGTCCTGCGGCGAAACCATCTGTGGTGTCCTGCTGGCCAATCAGTTGACCGCGCAAGGTTTGCCGGCCACCTTTTTAAGCGGCGAGCAGGCCGGGATAGCTACTGACGGGATTTTTGGAGATGCCCATATCCGTTATGTCAAACCACAAAAGATTATGGAATGCCTGGATAAAGGTCTGGTGGCGGTAGTAGCCGGTTTCCAGGGCGTAAGCGACAGCGGCGAGATGACCACCCTGGGCCGCGGGGGGAGCGATACCACCGCCGCCGCTCTGGGCGTAGCTCTCAATGCCGAGTACATCGATATATATACCGATGTCGAGGGAGTGATGACGGCTGATCCGCGTATCGTGGAAAATGCCCGTCTGCTGGACTCGGTCAATTACAATGAGATCTGCCAATTGGCCCGGGATGGAGCCAAAGTAGTACATCCCCGGGCTATTGAGATAGCCATGCAAAAGGGTACCCCGCTGCGCATACGTTCTACTTTTTTGGACTCCCCCGGGACATTCGTCTCCAACCAGGTATACACCATCAACGAGCCAGTCAAAATTATCAGCGATCGCCTGATTACGGGGATAACCTATACATCCAACGTGGTGCAGATCACGGTATCGCAGGGCGGGAACGATAGCAAGCGCAAGACCGGCCTGATGATCTTCGGGACCATGGCCGAGGCCGGTATAAGTGTGGATTTCATAACCGTTCAGCCTACCGCCATCATGTTCACCGTCAGCCGGGAGAAGGCACACCGTGCCGAAACCAGGCTTAAGGAACTGGGCCTATGCCCGCAGATGGAATTTAATTGCGCCAAGGTGGCGGTGGTAGGGGCGGCCATGACCGGGATCCCGGGAATAATGTTCAAAGTGGTGGAAGCTCTGGAGGAAAGGGATATCGACATACTTCAAGCCGGCGATTCTTACACCAATATCTGGTGTCTGGTCAAACAGGAAGATATGAAGAAAGCCGTTCAGGCCCTGCACGACAAATTCGAGTTGGGGAATTATTAGATAAAGGATGGGGAAGAGATGAGCTACAAAATGTTTACGGCCATGGTGACACCTTATGATGCCGACCTTCAGGTAAATTACGACAAGGCAGGCGATTTGGCCCTTTACCTGATTGATCGCGGCACTGACGGTATCGTGGTCTGCGGTACTACCGGGGAATCGCCCGTATTGAGCAAGCCTGAAAAATTGCAACTGTTCAAACAGGTCAAAGCGTCGGTCGGGGATAAAGCGGAAGTCTGGGCCGGCACCGGCTCCTATAACACCCAGGAGACTATCGAACTCAGCCGGGAAGTGGAGAAGCTGGGGATGGACGGTCTTTTGCTGGTCGTACCCTACTACAACAAGCCATCCCAGGAAGGTCTGTACCAGCATTACAAGGCCATCGCCGCCAGCGTATCCCTCCCCATCATGCTCTACAATATTCCCGGCCGGACCGGGGTCAATATGCTGCCGGAGACAGTCTCCCGCCTGGCGGAACTGGACAACGTGGTGGCTTTAAAAGAGTCGACCGGTCTGATGGATCAGATGTCCGCATTGAAGAACATGCTTCCCGATAAAATCGCCATATATTCCGGCGATGATTCGCAGACCCTGCCCATGCTGGCCCTGGGAGCACAAGGGGTGGTCAGCATCGCCTCCCACCTGATCGGCCCCCAGATCAAACAGATGATGGAGGCCTTTGCCCGTGGTGACGTCAAAGGCGCCCAATCGTTGCACAACCATCTGTTCGCCATGTTCAAAGGTTTATTCATAACTACCAACCCGGTTCCGGTCAAACAGGCCTTGAACCTAATAGGCGTGGAGGTCGGTGGGGTGCGCCTGCCTATGTGCGGTGCCAACGAAGGGGAGATCGCTCAGTTGAAGCAACTGCTGGCCCGTTACAACCTTCTATAGACAATGGAACCACCTCAACGGATTCATTACAAATATCTGCAGCGGTCGGCAGCAACCGACTGCTTTTCCTTTTCTAGCGGCATATTTTGATCGAACCCTTTGGTTATTTCCCGGGTTCCGCAGTCTGGTTACAATGAGCGATATTACGGAAGACAGTACTGTATACATATTCAGCCGGTTGAATAGCCTCATTCGTTGGTCTATAATTATTGGAACGAATATGTGCGGACTATCATTGTAAATAATTTAATATAGTGGAGGTGTTTGGGTGCCTGATGATGCACGGCTGAACATAATTCCCTTGGGCGGCATGGGGGAAATCGGCAAAAACATGATGGCAATCAGATACCAGGATACCATTGTAGTCATCGATTGCGGCCTCATGTTCCCTGAGGACGAATTGCTGGGTATTGATGTAGTCATTCCTGATATTTCATATCTGATTGAAAACAAGGAAAAGGTAAAGGCTATCCTTTTAACCCACGGTCATGAAGATCACGTGGGGGCATTGCCTTTTGTCCTGAAAGAAATCAACCCGCCTATATTTGGAAGCAAACTCACCCTAGGTATCGTGGAAGGAAAACTGAAGGAAAACAATTTGACCAATGTAAAGCTAAATATCGTTCGCCCTCGCGATACAATCAAAATCGACCAACTGGAGATAGAGTTTTTCCGGGTGAGTCACAGCATCCCCGATTCCTTGGGTATAGCTATTCATACGCCCCTCGGTATCATCTTCCATACTGGTGATTTTAAGATCGACCAAACCCCGGTAGATGGACAAGTCATCGACTTTCGCAAGATGTCGGAACTGGGTGAGAAGGGCGTACTGGTGATGTTGAGCGACAGTACCAATGCCGACCGGCCCGGTTTTACCCAATCTGAAAAAGTTGTGGGGCGTACCTTCGATGAGCTATTCGGCCGCTGTGAAGGGCGGATAATCGTAACTACCTTCGCTTCCAATGTCCACCGCATCCAACAGGTAATAGATACTGCGGTGAAATATGGCCGTAAAGTGGCGGTGGTAGGACGAAGCATGGTCAATAACGTCAAGATATCGGCCCAACTGGGCTACATCGATATCCCCGAAAATACCATGATCGAGCTGGAGGAGATCAACCGGTATCCTCCCGAGAAATTGGTGATTGCCACTACCGGGTCCCAGGGAGAGCCCATGTCGGCACTAACCAGGATGGCCACTGCCGACCATCGCTGGGTGGGGATAGACAGCGGCGATACGGTAATTATATCCGCTACCCCGGTACCCGGGAACGAGAAGATGGTCTCCAAGACTATCGACTTGTTGTTCAAACAGGGTGCCGAAGTTATCTATGAGCGGGAGATGGGGGTCCATGTCTCCGGGCACGCTTCCCAGGAAGAATTGAAACTGGTCCTGAACCTTATCAAACCGCGATACTTCATACCTGTCCACGGAGAGAGCCGGCACCTGATGAAACACGCCAAGATCGCCGAGAGCCTGGGTATTCCGCATTCGCGCATATTTGTAGTCGAAAATGGCCAGATAGTCGAGATAAGCAAGAAAAGGGCACAGGTGATCGGCAAGGTGACGGCGGGCAAAATCCTGGTCGACGGCTTGGGCGTCGGCGATGTGGGCAACATCGTGCTGCGGGATCGGAGGCAGCTGTCCCAGGATGGCATCATGATCGTGGTGGTCTCGATTAACAAGGAAACCGGTGAAATAGTATCCGGCCCCGATATCGTAACCCGCGGTTTCGTTTATGTGCGGGAGTCGGAACAACTGATAGAGAACTCCAAGCTCAAGGTTCGTGAAGCCATGGAGCAGTCAGCCCGCAAGAACATTACCGAATGGGCGGTCATCAAATCCCAGATCCGTGACAAACTGGGTAAACATTTGTTTGAGGTAACCGGGCGCCGCCCCATGATAATGCCCATAATCATGGAGATCTAGACCAAATCGATATTCCGCCGCCATGATACTGAAATCCCCCGCTGGGACCGGCGGGGGATTTTTATCGGTGCGCCCGGTATTGACGCAGTCCATCGTTGGGACATCATGCCAAATGAGTGTGGACCATGAATTGGAAAGACATGGACACCGTTTTATATGTCACGCGGACTGATGCTGGCAGGCCGATGTATTATTTGGCGGGGAAGCGGTAAATCTAAAAATAATTACATCTGGTCTGGAAAGGGGCATATCCAATTGAGTGAGAATTCTGAGACCCGCGATCAAGAGCAAAACCCCAAACTGGAAAATATAAAAGAACTGGGGCAGGTGGAGATACCCAGTTTCAAAACCGATATCCATTGTCTGACCATCGCCGGGCAGGTGGAAGGGCATCTGGTCCTGCCGCCCCAAAACAAGACCACCCGTTATGAACATGTCATCCCCCAATTGGTGGCCATCGAAGAAAATCCGCAAATCAAAGGCCTATTGGTGGTCTTAAACACGGTCGGGGGCGATGTGGAGGCGGGACTGGCCCTGGCGGAAATGATTGCCGGTTTATCCAAACCCACCGTCTCCATCGTGGTCGGAGGAGGTCATTCGATCGGTTCCAGCATCGCCATCAGTACCGATTATTCCTTCATTGCCCCCACCGCCACCATGACTATCCATCCCATCCGGCTGACCGGTCTGGTTATCGGGGTCCCCCAAACCTATGAGTACCTGGACAAAATGCAGGACCGGGTGGTCAAGTTTGTGGTGGAGCATTCCCATATCAGCGAAGCCAAATTCCGGGATTTGATGTTCAGGACCGGCGATCTGGCCCGCGATATAGGTACGGTCCTGGTGGGGCAAGACGCCGTGGAATGCGGTCTGGTCGATGAGGTGGGGGGCATAAGCGCAGCGCTGGCCAAGTTGCACGAACTGAAAGATAGCGGAGGTCTGATGCAATGATTATTTATCTGCCGGATCCCCTGGAGATCATGGATGCCGCTCCATTTCAGCAGACCATACAGATCCCCCTGCCATCGGGAGGATTTGTGAACGCCCAACCGTTGGATTTCAAGCAAGCCAGGATCATCGGCATCGTCAGTACCGATCCCATGGATTATATGAATGAAAAATATCAGCCGGGGGCGGTAATATCCCTCTAATCCATTAAATACCATCCAAGAACACGGGCACGTTCGTCAGAACGTGCCCTTTTATTAGTAATTTTTCTCAAACAGCTGTGCTATAATTACTAAAGCATTTCGGGGGGGGTCTTGTTTTGACGGTTCAGCAGGCTTTGTTCCTGGGCACCTTACAGGGACTGACGGAGTTTCTGCCGGTGTCCAGTTCCGGGCATCTGGTCATCTTCCAACATCTATTTGGCATTAGCGAAGGGGTCTTAACATTTGATGTGATGGTTCACCTCGGTACGCTGCTGGCCGTTTTCGTCGCCTTCTGGGAAGACATCGCAGCAATTCTCAAACGTCCCTTTTCCCGTCTCACCTATTTGATCCTGGTAGGATGCATTCCTGCCGGGCTGATGGGATATTTTCTACAACCCCTGTTTGAAAAAGCGTTCGAGTCCCTGCTGGTAGTGGGCATCGGCCTGTTGATCACCGGAGTTGTCCTTAAGATTTCCGAAAAAGTGGCTGATAACTCCCTGAACATTAAGGAGGTCGAAGAGACCTCTTACCGCGACGTTCTGTTTATCGGAATCTTGCAGGGTATCGCCATAATCCCCGGCATCTCCCGTTCAGGTTCCACCATCGCCGGTGGTTTGCTGGCCGGACTGGACCGTACTTTTGCGGCCCGCTACTCGTTTCTGGTGGCGGTCCCGGTTATCATCGGGGCCGGATTAGTACAGTTGAAGGATGTCTCGACGCTGGGATTGAATGGCAATATCGCCCCTTATATCGTGGGCCCGCTGGCCGCAGCCGTATTCGGCTTCATAGCCATCAAGATCGTCATGAACCTGGTACGCAATGGACGGCTGGCGGTCTTTTCCTACTATTGCTGGGCGGTAGGGATCTTGACTATCCTGGCTTATTTCTGGTCCTGAGCACGGCTGATACAATCATCGATACCGGGGCTTCAGCCCAACCGGTTTTTACTTAAGGTGAGGGATATCTGCGGTCAGCAGTTCTGCTAATTCCATACAAAGGGTAAAAAGATGGCCAGCAAAAAAATTAAAAAGATAAATAACAATCCTTCCATAAATAATTCACCGTCCGCTGCCGACACCGGGCATGCTCCTTTGCGCGCGGAAATCGTGTCGGCCATCTTGTTTATGCTAGCGGTATTCATGCTGGTAGCGCTCAACAACTCAGAAGGCATCGCCAGTGACCGGCAGTTTATCGGGGTTTTGGGGACATATATAAACATCATCATGAAGGCCCTGTTCGGCACAGTAGCGGTCATAGCCCCTTTGTTCCTGCTCGCCTGGTCCATCCACTTGGGCATCATTAAAAAATGGTGGTCTATCCGTATGTGGGGACTGGTTCTGCTGGTCCTTTCCATTCTTGTTTACGTGAGCAACTTCAAGATCCCGCTGGGCTTGAATCCTTGGGAGGCTTCCCTTAAAGGCATGGGGGGAGGTTATCTGGGTGGGGCTTTTGGCTATATATCCTGGAGATTACTGGGGCGTCTGGGGACTTCAGTACTATTGGTGCTCGGCGCATTGCTGGCCGCGGTTATGATCTTGGAGAAATCCCCGTCCGAAATCGCGGCCCTGATATGGTCCCGGTTGAAGCGGTTCAAAAACGACCTCTCCGAGCTCATGTTTTATGACCCGGAATCGACCGCCGCGAAGGCCCCCATACCAGGCGTCTCCGGCGAGGCTATAATAATCAACGGCGACTCCCGGCCCCTGGCCGTCGCGGAAGAACCAGTAACGGTCAGCCGACCGGTTCCCGAGCTGCCGGTCAAAGATCTGCATGTTACCAAGAGCCGCTCGGCCAGCCAGCTTGAACTGGTATATCGTAATAAGGAAGAAGCCAGCGTCTACGTAAAACCGTCCATCGAGATGCTGACCCCGGTGGAGAGCGACCGGTCCATCGACAAGAAAAATATAAAGGACAGCATCGCGGTGCTGGAAGATACATTTGCCAGTTTCGGGGTCAGCGTCAAGGTCAACCAGGTCAGCTGCGGGCCGGCCGTAACCCGTTATGAACTCACCCCCGCCCCCGGCGTCAAAATCAGCAAGATCATCAGCCTCACCGATGACCTGCAACTGAACCTGGCCGCTCCCGGGATCCGTATAGAAGCGCCTATCCCCGGCAAATCAGCGATAGGCATCGAAGTCCCCAGCTCCAAGGTCGGCAGCGTAGGACTGCGCAACATCCTGGGTTCGCTTTCTTTCAAGAAACTCAACAGTCCCCTGGCCATCGCATTGGGCGAAGATATATCAGGCAACCCGGTAGTAGCCAAATTGAGCGATATGCCACATCTTCTTATAGCCGGTTCCACCGGTTCCGGCAAAAGCGTCTGTCTGAACAGCATAATAATAAGCCTGCTCTACAACACCACCCCGGATGAACTGAAGCTGGTTTTCATCGACCCCAAGATGGTGGAGTTGACCGTCTACAACGGCATCCCCCACCTGATGACCCCGGTGGTCACCGATCCGAAAAAAGCGGCCGTGGTACTGCGCTGGATGACCACGGAGATGGAAAAGCGTTACAAGATGTTCGCCGATCTTGGAGTCCGGGATATTTACCGCTATAACCAGTCCGCCGCTCCACTGCCATTTATAGTCATAGTAATCGACGAGTTGGCCGACCTGATGATGGTCGCCCCGGTCGAAGTGGAGGACTCTATCTGCCGCCTGGCCCAGATGGCCCGGGCCGCCGGCATGCACCTGATCGTCGCCACCCAGCGCCCGTCAGTGGACGTTGTGACCGGCATCATCAAAGCCAACATCCCGTCGCGGATCGCTTTTGCGGTCTCGTCGCAGACTGACTCCCGTACCATCCTGGATATCGGGGGGGCGGAAAAACTACTGGGCAAGGGGGACATGCTCTTCTCCCCGGTAGGGGCGGTAAAACCCTATCGGGTGCAGGGGGCTTATGTATCCGACCGCGACATAGAAGCGACCGTCAATTTTATCAAGAGCCAGACTGCCAGCGGAGAGAATGTCGATCAATTTCATGCAATCGAGATGTCCCTGGAGCAAACCGATTATGAGGGTGGGGATGAACTCTTCTGGGAAGCAGTCCGGGTAATCGTGGAAAACCAAAAAGCTTCGGTCTCCTTCCTGCAACGCAAATTGCGGGTAGGGTATGCCCGGGCCGCCCGGCTGATGGATATAATCGAAGAACGGGGCATCGTATCCGAGGCCGATCCTAATAAAAAACGGGAGATTTTGATAGACGAGCAGCAATTGGAAAAACTATACGCCAATAATAAACTATGTTAGTATGGACGTAAGCATATATTAAGCTCACATTTTGGAGGCTGATTATGAAGCTTACCGCCAGAGAGAGGGAAATTGTCGAAGCGCTGCAGAAACACCCACTTATCTCCCAGGAAGAACTGGCTCAACATTTTGGCATCAGCCGCTCGTCCGTAGCAGTTCACATCTCCAACCTGATGAAAAAAGGGGTAATCCTGGGCAAGGGTTATGTCTTCAATAAAAAAGTATCCATCGTGGTTTTGGGCCAGGTATATTTGGAAGCAAGGGTACGGGGGGAGAAGGAAACCTGTCGGATAGACATCCACAATTCCGGCTTCGCCCGAGATGTATGTGTGGCCCTGTCCGGGTATGGTACAGGTTCCAAACTGGTCACCGTGGTCGGCAATGATGATCTGGGCACCCGCTTATTGGACGAACTCCAGACCATGGATGTGGACGTGGCCAATATTTATCGGCACCCTTATAAAAGGACCTGTAAAAAGATATTTACGTCCGCTGGAGTCCTCTTCGAGGAAGGCTATAACCAAAACGATTACCAGCAGGCTATCAGCGCCCGGGAATGGGTGGCGGCCAATTGCGATTGGCTTATAGTGGAGACCCAGCTTCTGGAATTGGTGAGTACCCGTATGACCAACCGGCCGGACAGCAACATGAACATATGTGCGACCTGGTATATGGAGGGCCGCCAGCCCGCCGCCTTGAACAAGGCCAGTCTCCTGGTCCTGGGCGTGGATTCCCTCATCGATTATGATCGTATCATAAGCGTGGGACAGGATTTGCTGCAGGGCGGTACTCAGAACATAATCATAACCGATGGCAAGGACAATATGGCCTTGGTCAGCCCGTCCGGAGTGGCAGACTATCCGTTACTGCCCAACCAATCATTTGACAGCCGTCTGGACCTGCACCTGTTTCTGGCCGGTTTGGTCTACGGACTGTCATCCGGTTATCCGATGCGGCAGGCATTGAGGATCGCCAGTGGCACTTCCCAGACCGCAGGCGAGAGAAACCAGGCTTATTAATCTCAAGCGGGGGTGATTGCGATAGCCAGCTTTGGCGAAAAATTACGCGTGGAAAGAGAAAAACAAGGGTACACCCTGGCCCAGGTATCGCAGGAAACCAAAATCCGTCAACATTACCTTTCCGCCCTGGAAGAAGAGGCTTTTGAAAGCCTGCCGGCCCGGGTATATGCAATCGGTTTTGTGGCCAGCTATGCCCGGTTTTTGAAGTTGGATGCCGACCGATTGGTTGGTGAATTCAAGAATTTGGCCTATAGCAACGAGCCGGTCGAGCCACCTCCGGTCGAGCCAGTCCCGGGCAAGGTCCTGGGATTTCCGGTCCGCAATGTGCTGGCCGCGGTTGTATTTCTGGCCGTGGTCCTATGGCTGGGTAATTATGTGGCCGGCTACATAGCCCATCGGGGCATCACCACCCCTCCTCCGGTAGAACAAACCAATCCACCCAACCCGGGCAGCCCTTCGACTCCGGCTGAGTTGACCTTGGCTATAACGGCCGGGCAGCGAAGCTGGGTGCAAGTGAGTACCGATGGAACGGTACAATATGTCGGCCTAATGGAAGCCGGGGAGGTCAAGTCCTTTACCGCCAAGGACCAGCTTGGCCTGCGGACCGGCAATGCCGGTGGGATTCAACTGCAACTGAACGGCAAGCCGCTCCCGTCGCTCGGTGCTCCGGGACAGGTAGCCGATAAAACCTTCACCCGTTCCGATACCGAGGTGGATAGTCCAGCCGCCACCATGGGCCCAGTCACCCCGTCCACTGCTGCCCTCAACCTGGAGGTAAAGGCCCTGCAGCGGAGTTGGGTACAGGTGAAGGTTGATGGCCAGCTGGCGTATTCCCAAAACATGGCCGAAGGCGACCTGCGAACATTCACGGCAGTCGAGCGCATTGAACTAAAAACCGGCAACGCCGGGGGAATAGCCCTTACCCTTAATGGCCAACCGGTTGAATCACTCGGGTCTTCGGGTCAAATCGCGGAGAAAATATTCCATGTCGATGATTTGGATCAATAGGCAGATCTGGCGATGAAGGTTGGGTTTATAAGTCTGGGCTGTGCAAAAAACCGAGTCGACACGGAAATAATGATCGCGGTCATGAAGCAGGCCGGTCACCGTATCACCAACCGGCTGGAACGGGCCGATATTATCGTAATAAACACCTGCGGGTTTATCGACGCCGCCAAGGAAGAAGCCATAAATACCATTATCGACACTGGTAAATATAAGGCCGGTCAGCTGCAATACCTGGTTGCGACCGGATGTTTGGCCCAGAGATATGGTCAGGAACTGCTGGAACAGATGCCCGAGCTGGATGGGGTAGTCGGGATATCCTTTTTTAAAGAGATCGACCAAGCCATCAGCAGGATTCAAAAAGGGGAACGCCCCTACATGGTAGGCCGCCCCCCGGATATTTTTATAGAAAAGGGCCCCCGGGTGTTGACTACCCCAGCCGGTTCGGCTTACCTGAAGATAACCGAAGGGTGCAGCAACCGCTGCACATATTGCTCGATACCGTCGATAAGAGGGAATTTGCGTTCCCGCCCGGAAGTTGAGATAGTCGAGGAAGCCCAGGGCCTGGTAAAGCGCGGCGTGCGGGAATTGGTCCTGATCGGCCAGGATACCGCCGTTTATGGACAGGATATCGGGGACCCGGGGTTACTTCATCTGCTGGAACAGATGGCCACCATCGAAGGCCTGGAATGGATCCGTCTGATGTACCTGCACCCGGCTCACATCGATGACGATCTGATCGAGGCGGCGGCTCGGTTACCTAAAGTTTTGCCCTACATGGATATACCCATACAGCACGCCTCCGATCGCATGCTGATGAAGATGAACCGCCGCCACACCCTGGAGCAACTGGATACCTTGCTCGGTAAACTGCGGGAACGGATCGCCGGGCTGGTCCTCAGGACCACGGTTATGGTTGGTTTCCCCGGCGAGAGCGATGAGGATTTCCAACAATTGCTGGATTTTGTCCGGGCCACTGAATTCGATTGGCTGGGGGCATTCGCCTTTGCCGCGGAAGAGGGGACCCCGGCCAGCCTGATGCCTGAGCAGGTGTCAGAAGAGGTGAAACGGGAACGTCTCAACGCGGTTATGCAAATTCAGCAGGGCATCACCCGCCAGAAGAACGAGTTGAGGGTAGGGCGGGATGAGGATATATTGATATCGTCAAAGGCCGGCAGCAACCTTTACCTGGGCCGGGCGTACTTTCAAGCGCCGGAGGTTGATGGGTTGACCATGGTAAAAAGCCAGGCCCGACTCCGCCCTGGCTCACTGGTGAAAGCCCGCCTGATCGGCATCCGGGATTATGACATGATTGGGGAACCTTTTGATGAATATTCCGAATAGCATCACCATCTTCAGAATCATATTGATACCCATCATCGTGGTATTGATGCTTACCAATATCCCTTACGGCGGTACTCTGGCGGCGGCCATATTTCTGTTCGCGGCATTGACGGACAGCCTGGACGGTTATCTGGCCCGTAAATGGAAGCAGACTACCAAATTGGGGGCCATCCTCGATCCCGTGGCCGATAAACTGCTTATCACGGCGGCCTTGATAAGCCTGGTCGAATTGGGTAAACTGGCCGGCTGGATAGCCATAGTGATTATTGGCCGGGAATTCGCGGTAACCGGCCTCCGGGTAGTCAAAGCCGAAGAAGGTGTAATCATCCCAGCCTCCAAAATGGGCAAGCTGAAGACCATCTCGCAGGTTACGGCAGTTATGGTCATTATGCTGGAGCACCTCGTTACTCCCTTGGCCCATCTGCACCTGGGGCAATGGATCATGTACCTGGCCGTCATCATCACCCTGGTTTCGGGTATCGAATATTTCGTCAAAAACAAAATAAGCTTGTGAAGCATCCTTGCCTCCCCATTTCACTCCCGATCCCTGATGCGTCGATAACCTCCGCCCTCCAAGGCTATTGATCGTCCCGGACCCAAACGATGCAGACCCGCCTGGCCTGCCCTATCGGCCGCCGTATAAGTGAACTTCCGGCAACACCATACGAAAATTGCTTATAATATAGAAGACTTGGGAAATATCGCGACAGGAGTGAAATCTGCCATGAACCGAGTGTACTTGATCTCCACCGGCTATGAATTATTATCGGGAGCCACCGCGGACAGCAATGCCGCTTTTTTGACTACCCGGTTGACTGATATGGGACTGCGGATAGTGGGAAAAAGCACGGTGGGAGATGAGCGGGCTTCTCTGGAAAGGACTTTCGCACTGGCCACCGCGGTTGCCGATGTAATAATCAGTACCGGCGGGCTGGGGCCCACCTTCGATGACCTTACCAAAATCGTGGCCTGCGAAATAATGGGTTGCCAACTGGAGCGGCGGCTTGAAGAAGAGCAGCGCCTGCGTGACTACTTTGAAGCCCGCCACCGGCCCATGCCGGAGATCAACCTGCGTCAGGCCATGTTTCCAGCCGAAGCGTCGGTTTTGAAAAACGTGGTGGGGACCGCCCCGGGGATGTATCTTAACAAAAATGGCAAGATCATAATCCTTATGCCCGGCCCCCCGCGGGAGATGACCAGGATGTTCACCGACGAGGTTGAGCCTCGCTTGAGATTAGATTGCGGTTTGGGAGACAAGCAACTTTCCCGGCGGACCATCAAGATACTGGGTCTGGGTGAATCGCAGGTTGAAGAAAGGTTGGGCGATTTATTAAAGGGTCAGGATGGCATCACAGCCGCGTTGTTGGCGGTGGATGGGGAGATCCTGGTTAAACTGTCGCCGGGGGCCGAGGCCGGGGATCCAAACATTGACGATAATCTTGAGATATTGACCGGGGCGATGCTCCAACGCCTGGGGCATAGTGTGTTCGGATTCGATGACGACACCTTGTCCGCCAAAATCGCCCGCCTGCTTCTGGAGCAGGGATCCAGCCTGGCGGTGGCCGAATCATGCACCGGCGGATTGCTGGGTAAAATGATAACCGATCTTCCAGGCAGTTCCAGGTATTTCTGGGGTGGAGCGATATCCTACAGCAATGCGGCCAAGCAGCTTTATTTGGGAGTGAATACCGACACACTGGCCTTATATGGAGCGGTCAGCCCGGAGACGGCCCGGGAGATGGCGGAGGGATTGCGGCTGAAATCAGGGGTCGATTACGCCCTCGCAATAACCGGAATCGCCGGGCCGGAAGGTGGCTCACCGGAAAAACCGGTAGGTCTGGTCTATCTGGCTTTGGCTTATGAAGGCGGCTGTTCGCTCCGGGAATTGCGGCTCGGTTTAGTTGATCGTGAGCTGATCCGTATTATATCCGCCAAGTCTGCTCTTGATCTGCTCCGCCGCCATATCGAATATAATCGCCCTGCCACAGAGGGGGTAAAAAGATGAGGATGTTTGTGGCCATTGCCGTTCCCGATAGCGTCAAGCAACATGCCCGCATGATCAGAAACCTTCTGGGGCGCAGCCGACCGGATATAAAATGGGTCGAGTATGATAATTACCATTTGACGGTTAAATTCCTGGGTGAAGTCAAGGGTTCGGACCTGCCGCAGCTGAAAAAACAACTCACCCTGGCTGGCGAATCGGCGCCCCCCTTCTACCTGTCTGCGGGAGGAGTGGGTTACTTTCCCAACAGCCGGCACCCCAGGGTAATATGGCTGGGGATCAAAGGGGAACTGGACAAGGCTTCGTTCCTGGGAGAGCGGGTGGACGCTTATCTTGGTGAACTGGGTTTTGAACCGGAAAAAGAGCACCGGTTTCACCTCACCCTGGGAAGAGCACGGTCGGAAAATAACCTGCGGGAGATGCAAAAGGATATGGAGCAGATGGAGGCCCGTGATAAACTGGTCGGATTTAAAGTGGACAAATTCCAGTTGATGATGAGCGAACTGTCCCAGTCTGGACCAAAATATTCGGAACTGGACTCTTTTTACCTAAAAGGATAAATCTGTATTGACATTGAAAACCGGGTTGCATTATAATTTACAAAATCGAACATATGTTTGAGGAGGGAAAGGGATGGAAGCCAAGGAGCTCAAACAAGACAAAATCGAGGCACTCAACAATACCATCAAGACCATCGAAAAGCAATTCGGCAAAGGCTCGATTATGAAACTGGGCGAGAATGCGGCCATGAATATCGATGTCATATCCACCGGCTGCATTTCATTGGATATGGCCCTGGGTGTGGGCGGCTTACCTAGGGGAAGGGTAGTGGAGATATTTGGCCCGGAATCATCCGGAAAAACGACGGTCGCCCTGCACGCCATCGCCCAGGCCCAGAAGGAAGGCGGGATGGCTGCCTTTATCGACGCCGAACATGCGCTCGACCCTCTTTATGCACGGCGGTTGGGGGTGGATATTAATAACCTGCTGGTTTCCCAGCCTGATAACGGGGAGCAGGCCCTGGAGATAGCCGAAGCCCTGGTCCGGAGCGCCGCCATCGATGTGGTGGTTATAGACTCGGTGGCAGCTCTGGTCCCGCGAGCGGAGATAGAAGGTGAAATGGGGGACAGTCATGTGGGTCTGCAAGCCCGTCTGATGTCGCAAGCACTGCGGAAGCTTACCTCTCATATAAGCAAATCCAACGCGGTAGTCATCTTTATCAATCAGATCCGGGAGAAGATCGGGATAGTCTACGGGAATCCGGAGACCACTACCGGCGGCCGGGCGCTGAAATTTTACTCATCCCTGCGCCTGGAAGTCAGGAAGGCCGACCCGATCAAACAGGGCACCGAGCAGGTGGGCACCCGCACCCGGGTCAAGGTGGTAAAAAACAAAGTTGCGCCCCCATTCAAGACTACCGAATTCGACATCATGTACGGTACCGGTATTTCCAGGGAGGGAGATGTCCTGGACATAGCTACCGATCTGGATGTAATCCAAAAGAGCGGATCCTGGTATGCCTTTGAGGGTGAGAGGATGGGCCAGGGAAGAGAGAATGCCAAGGACTATCTCCGCAACAATCCCGAAATACTCAACGTATGCGTGGAGAGAATCAAGGCCAGGGTAAGTGCGAAAAGCGCCAATCCCGCCGATAATCAAGCTTGACACTATTATTCAAACTGTCTAAAATCTTTATAAGGCTCTGAAAAGAAGTCTCGCGGCTTAGCCAGTATGGATTTTTGACATATATTTATTCATAACCGGTATGTAGAAAGGTTTAACTGCTGTACAGCAGTTTAATATATGCTTGTTTTTGATTGAATATAGATATTCATAAATATGCATTTGGTTAAGGAAACGGTTATCGTTTGAATAAGGCAATCGGTTGAGCAATTTTCTGAGCTTTGAGACGCCGAACCAATCAGACGGTAGCCGAAGATAGCGGGATAATTTTTAAGCCGGGTTTATACTCGGCTTTTCTTATGGAAGCCTAAGCAGCCAAATCATTACATAGCAAGGAGGTGAAAGAGATTAATCCAGAAATATTTGTATTTGTAATTCTGGCTTTGGTTATCGGATTGGGCATCGGTTACCTGGGGCGCAAAAACGTAGCCGAGAGCAAGCTGGGCACAGCCGAAGAACAGGCCGCCCGCACCATCGAGGAGGCTACGAAGGAGGGCGAAGCCAGAAAGAAAGAACTATTGTTGGAAGCCAAAGATGAAATTCACCATAGTCGTCAGGAAGCAGAAAAGGACCTGAGGGACAGGCGCAGGGACTTGGACCGCCTGGAAAGAAGGGTCTTGCAAAAAGAGGAACAACTGGACAAGAAAACCGAGAACATCGAAAAGAAAGAGCAGGTCCTGTTGCAGAAGGAGAAGGATATCGACAAGTCGCAGCAGGATGTCAAGATGGTCCTGACCCAGCAGTTGAAAGAATTGGAACGGTTGTCGGGACTGAGCAGCGAGGCAGCCAAAGAGTTGCTGCTGGCCAATGTGGAAAATGAAATCCGGCAGGAAACTGCTTTGATGATCAGAAGTTTAGAAAATGAAGCCAAAGAAGAGTCTGACAAAAGGGCCAAAAACATAATCTCCCTGGCCATCCAGAGGTGTGCCGCCGATGTGGTTTCAGAGACTACCGTCTCCGTGGTGGCCCTGCCCAACGATGAGATGAAGGGGCGGATCATCGGCCGTGAGGGCCGCAATATCCGGACGTTCGAAACCCTTTCGGGGGTCGATCTGATTATCGACGACACCCCCGAGGCGGTTATCCTCTCGTCTTTCGATCCGGTGCGGCGTGAAATAGCCCGGGTTGCACTGGAGAGCCTGGTATCGGATGGCAGGATCCATCCCGCCCGTATAGAGGAGATGATCGAGAAATCCAAGAATCAGATAGATCAGCAATTGAGAGAATTGGGTGAACAGGCCGCCTTTGAAGTCGGCGTGCACGGGTTGCATCCAGAGTTGATAAAACTGCTGGGGCGCCTGAAATATCGGACCAGTTACGGGCAAAACGTATTGAAACATTCCATCGAGGTGTCACATTTGGCCGGAGTCATGGCCGCCGAGTTGGATATCGACATTATGCTCGCCAAGCGGGCCGGGTTGCTGCACGACATCGGCAAAGCGGTAGACCATGAGGTAGTGGGACCGCATGTCGAGATAGGGGTCGACCTGGCCAAGAGGTACCGGGAAACCAAGGATGTCATCCATGGTATCGAAGCCCATCACGGCGACGTAGAACCGCAGACCATCGAGGCCATACTGGTTCAGGCTGCCGATGCCATCTCCGCTTCCCGCCCGGGAGCCCGCCGCGAGACCCTGGAATCCTATATCAAGAGGTTGGAGAAATTGGAGAACCTGGCCAACAGCTTCGATGGAGTCGACAAGTCTTATGCCATTCAGGCCGGCCGGGAGATTAGGATCATAGTCAAACCCGAACAGATAGATGATCTGGGCACGATAACCCTGGTCAAAAATATTGCCCGCCAGATCGAACAGGAACTGGATTACCCGGGGCAAATTAAAGTTATGGTGATTAGGGAAACACGGTCGGTGGAGTTGGCCAAATAGCAAGCAGCTCCACCCATAAATTAGATACCCTGGCCCGTCGAATAGTATGATATACTCATCGACGGGCTTTAATTTGTCGGGGTGCCCGGGCGGAATTCCAACCCTGCACTGACCGGTATTCATCGATCTGACGTCTTCCTGATATGGTTTAATTTACATGGGCCGGAAAGCAGGAAAATGGCCTGTTCATCCTGAAATTCTTAGTTATTTTCGGAAAAGGGGAAGGTATGATTTATGGATAAAGGATCTGGTCTAGATGCGCTGGTATCGGCTTTTTTACGTTATGCCGAACTAAGCGCAGTGAAATTTGATGCCGTGCGGGATATCATCAAGATAGAGGTTGCATTGGATACCAGTTTGACCGAGGGACAGGGCGACCGCTTTATCGATGCATGCCACCAAAGTATGGCTCTTTTCTACCGGATGAGGAGCCTGGATCCAATACATATTAGCCTGAAATTCATCGAACACGCTGGCATAACTATTTTGAGGCTATATCGAGATAGTCAAACCCTGGTCGAAGAGGAAATAGAACTTTTCATCCGTTTGGTGCGGCAGGAATTTGCATCCTGGCTGATAAGGGACGATAATGATATGGTAACCGCCGCTTTCCTTAACGGGGACGAGAAAAATCAGGTCCTTAACAAGATTAGATCGGGACAGGAATCTTTCCGCAACTTCTTCGTTTACCGCGATAAGGGCAGGGTTTTCGTTTTCAATCGTTGATTTGGAGGGACTGAACAATTGAATATCCTAGTGATCGGAGATATCGTCGGCCGGCCGGGACGTACCATCATCAAGGCCCTGCTGCCCCGGTTGCAGCAGGAAAAGAATATCGATTTTACCATCGCCAATGCTGAAAACGCGGCCGGCGGGCGCGGCCTGACCAGAGAAGTGAAGGATGAACTGCTGGGCGCAGGCATAGACGTTTTGACCATGGGCAACCACGTATGGGACAACAAAAACATTTTCACTTTTATCGACGATGAACCCCGGCTGATACGACCCGCCAACTATCCCGGCCCCTGCCCCGGACAAGGCTATCATATCTATCGGGCCGGATTCAATAAAAAGGTAGTAGTCATAAATGTCTCCGGCCGAATGTTCTTGCCCCCGCTGGACTGCCCATTTCAGGCGGTCCGTGGCATACTGGAGGATCTGGGTGATGCGCCCGACTACATCATAGTCGATGTGCATGCCGAGGCCACTTCTGAAAAATTGGCCATGGGTTACTATCTGGACGGTCAGGTCACTGCGGTCCTCGGTACCCATACCCACATCCAAACTTCTGACGAGAGAATCATGCCCAACGGCACCGCCTACATAACCGACCTGGGGATGAGCGGGCCGATTTATTCCGTTTTGGGCATGGAGATCGGTCCTATTTTAGATAAGTTTTTAAACGGCCGCCCCACCAGATTTGAAGTGGCCGGCGGGCCAGCCCAGATGCAGGGAGTGGTTATTGAACTGGATGAGAACAGTGGTCGGGCCATCAACATCGAAAGGTTCTCCTTGTCGATGGGATAACCGTGCTAAAATTACCATTATAATGAAAATATACCATTGTGTTAATTAAAAAAGAAGGAATTAGTGAATAGATTTAGAATATACTTCTATAGAGCAACCTTTTCAATCCACATTGCATAAGCGTATTTATTATTGAAGGAGGCTAGTATATGGAAGTATTAAAAGTATCAGCTAAATCAAGCCCTAATTCGGTTGCCGGTGCTCTGGCCGGGGTACTCCGGGAGAAAGGCGCCGCTGAGATCCAGGCCATCGGGGCGGGGGCGATCAACCAATCCATCAAAGCCATTGCCATAGCCCGCGGGTTTGTGGCTCCCAGCGGCATGGACCTGATATGCATCCCAGCGTTTACAGATATCATCATCGATGACGAAGAGAGAACCGCCATCAAACTGATCGTGGAACCCAGGTAGCCAGCTATCCTCTGTCATAATAAATACCGATATAAAGTAAAACCTGCTCCTTAAGCAGGTTTTTTGCTATCCTTGACCATGACCGCCAACCGAAGGGAGGACCATTGTGAATATCGTAGATCTGCATTGTGATACCATTTCCCATCTGTATAAAACCGGAGCCGCCCTGCGCACCAACCTTGCCCAGTACGATCTCGCGCGGGCCCGGGCGGCCGGGATAAGCTTGCAGTTTTTTGCCATGTTTACCCAACCCGCTGAAAGCAACACCTGTCTGCGTGAGATTTTGAAACAACTGGACCGCTTTTGGCTCGAAGTTGCCAATAACGGCACCGACCTCCACCCGATACTAAACCGGGATGACCTGAGTGCCGCCCAAAAACAGGACAAGATCGGCTGCCTGCTGCACTTGGAGGGAGCCGAATGTGTAGGCGGCGATCTGGAGATCTTACGGGTCTTGCAGCGCAGCGGGCTGCGCAGCCTGGGCCTGACCTGGAATGATCGCAACCTGCTGGCGGATGGGGGAGGAGAAGGGGTTTATGCGGGGGGACTAAGCCTTAAGGGACGCGAAATGATAAAAGAGATGGACCGGTTGGGAATCCTTTTGGATCTGGCCCACATTTCAGCCCCCTCGTACTATCAGGCCCTGGAACTTTACCCCAAACCAGTCCTGGTCACCCATGCCAACGCCCGGGCCCTTTGCCCCCACTGGCGCAATCTCGACGACAACCAGCTCAAAGCCCTGGCTCAAAAAGGCGGGGTGGTGGGTATAACCCAGGTGAGAGACTTCGTCAAGGAAGGCGGTGGAGCAACAATTGACGATATGCTCGGTCATATCGCCTATGTGGCTGATTTGGTCGGGGTAGAGCATGTTGGCTTGGGTTCGGATTTCGATGGGGCCGATGACATGGTATTGGGTGAAGTCGGCCAATATGCGCGTATGCCGGATTTACTCGCCAGCAAAGGATTTTCACCCCGTGATATCGAAATGATTTCAGGCGGGAATGCAGTGCGGGTGATAACCGCAGTATTGCCCGGTGATATCAGCTGAAAAGGAAGGATTTTATGTACGACCTGC
Source organism: Syntrophomonadaceae bacterium (assembly GCA_040217755.1). Classification (GTDB taxonomy): domain Bacteria; phylum Bacillota; class Syntrophomonadia; order Syntrophomonadales; family Syntrophomonadaceae; genus PHAA01. Next base: position 64,815 of record JBEHWJ010000001.1, read on the forward strand.
ATGTGCACACCACCGCTTCGGACGGGATACTGGCGCCGACCGAGATAATCCGCTTGGCGGTTCGATGCGGACTGACCGGCCTGGCCATAACCGATCATGATACCCTGGATGGAATCGATCCAGCCCGGGCCTTTATCCGAGCGGAGAAGATAAAACTGGATTTTATTCCGGGTATCGAACTGAATACTGATTATGGGGACGATGAGGTGCACATCCTGGGCTACTTCATCGCCGACCCGCAGGGCCGGATGGCAGACCGCCTGGCCTATATCAGGAGAGAGCGTTGGAGTCGGGCCGAAAAGATAGTGGCCAGGCTCAACCAACTCGGCATGGACATCACCATGGACCATGTGCAGCGCCTGGCCGGCGGACGACTTATCGGCCGCCCCCACATAGCCCGGGCGTTGTGCGAATTGGGATTGGCAGCCTCAGAGGAGGATGCTTTCGATAAATACATTGACCACGGCCGGCCCGCTTATGTCCGCCGTTATAAATTCACCCCTGAAGAAGCCATAAGTCTTATAAGAAGTGCCGGGGGCATCAGCGTATTGGCCCATCCCGGCCTGATCAGGGATCAAGCCAAGATAGGAGAGATCATCAATATGGGGATAGAAGGTTTGGAGGTTTACTACCCTGAACATACGCCGGCTCAGGTCGGGGACTTGACCGAATTGGCCCGGGCCCACCGGTTGGTGATTACTGGAGGGTCCGACTTCCACGGGACCGGTTGCGGCAGCCGGGACCGGTTGGGTGTTTCCGGCATCGATACCCTGATGATGGAATCGATTAGACGCTATCATCAACAAAATAAATAATTTTTTTCTCGTTTTGCAGGATTTTCGACTCCTACTATCGAAAAATAACGTGGATTAATTTACATGTTTTGAGAAGGGTAGGGGTAGAATGAAAAAAACGACGCTGGTATGCGTTCTGACATTACTGTTCAGTATGCTGGCAGGAGGCAGTCTAGTAATTGCCGCACCTGCTTCTTATACGGTCCAATCCGGCGACTGCCTTTGGAACATCGCCAGTTCCAATGGAGTATCCGTCGACCAGATAAAACAGTTGAACGGGTTGAGCTCCGAATTGCTGCAAGTCGGCCAGGTTCTGAAATTGAGTACTGCGGCAGCGCCGGCGGCTTCGTCACCCGCAGCGGCCACGACGAATACATCGTCATATGTCGTCCAGTCAGGGGACAACCTGTGGGGCATCGCCAGCGCCCATGGTATTACGTTAGAGCAGATCAAACAGCTGAATGGCATGAGTTCAGACCTGCTGCAAATCGGCCAGGTTTTAAAATTAGCGGGGGTATCGACACCGGCTCCAACCCCAGCCACTCCACCGCCCGCTTCCGCTCCGGCCCCGGCAGGCGTATCGTCGTACGTGATCCAACCAGGTGACAGTCTATGGAGCATCGCCCAACTTTATGGGACCACCGCCGATAATCTGAAAGCGCTCAATGGCTTGACCGGGGACGCTCTTTTTGCCGGGGATACGCTTAAGGTTGCCGGAACACCCGCCGAAGTTTCGGTTTCGAGGTCGGGGGATATTGCCAGCGGGTCCCGGGTAGTAGCCAAGGCAGCCCAGTATTTGGGAACCCCATACAGATATGGGGGGTCAGCCCCGGGAGGATTCGATTGTTCAGGATTTACTTCCTATGTATTCAAACAGTTTGGTATCTCCCTTAGCCGCACCGCCGCCGGCCAGTATGGTCAAGGCATAGCTGTTTCCAAGGCTAATCTGATTGCCGGAGACCTGGTGTTTTTCAATACATATGGCGGAGTCAGCCATGTCGGCATCTATGCCGGGGGAGGCCGGTTCATCCATTCCAGCTCGCCCAACAGCGGTGGAGTGATCTACTCGGCCATGAGCGAGTCTTACTATGCATCCAGATACGTCGGAGCGCGGAGGATATTAAGGTAAGCTTATAAAATGTCGTGTGCAGGAGGTTTGTAATTGCAGAAGGATTTACTGGGTGTTCCCATATCGATAATCGACACCGATGAATATAAGGAACTGGAAAAACGTGAATACACCATCGGTCCCGACCAATTGCTGGATGAGATATTAAATAAAAAACTATTTACCAACGCCGAAATAATGTGGGTGCTGCGGAGGATGGTATATTTCTACGGGCGCCGGGATGCCCTGCTCAAGAATGCCCCCCCGGAGAGATTGCTGGTGAATATGAATAATCTACTGCGGGCCTTTTATATCCTGTTCGACCTGGAAAGCCCGGACATGGACGATAATATCCGCAGTTATATATCGACGCGTTTGACTGATGCCACCTGGGGAATAAGTCAGCGAACCCGCGAGTATTTGTATAAGATTAATTAACGATTATATAAGCCTGAAAGGCTGTACAGGTTAAATAAGCCGGGATTATTTCTATACAATACCGTTCTTTAGCGGTATTTTTTTCATTGACGTAGTCGGACAGTTTACTGCAGGGACAGGTAATAGTCGAATGGATGTTAATCTACGCGAACGGAATATCAAAGCCATAATCAAACTAGAGGATAGAATCGCCAAATGCAAGCGCTGCCCGGCCCTGCTGTGCTGTACCAGTAAACCGGCCACGGGTAAAGGGGATCTGGTACCGGAAGCAGTCATTGTATTTGAATGTGAAGGGGAGCGCACCACTGACATCGATTGGATCGTGGAGGTCAGAAATACAGTACAGAAGTACCTCAAGGTGGATACCGTCTACCATACCTTCCTGGTCCGGTGCCAGTCCAAAGCTTGTCCGCTGGCGGATGCCATCCCCTGCCGAGTAAACAACGCCCTCCTGGACGCTCACAATAATTGCCGGATGACCAACAGACGCTGCGTCGGTATCCCGATCAAGCCAACTGACGAAGCAATCCTCAACTGCCTGAATTATGTAATCGAAGAACTGCATATCTTTCAGCCCCAATATGTCATATTGTTCGGAGGGCGGGTGAGCGAGTTCGTTCTAAAAGCGTACGGCATCATGGATACCATCCAGGACCGCCTGGTCTATCATCATGAAGGAACCACCTTCATCAGCGTTCTGGATGAACAATCCTGTCGCCCGGAGGCGCTCAAAGCCTTGGCCCCGCTTCTGGAAATCGGTTACCAGGAAAATACCGCCGACTAAAGCCCCATACCTGCTGGGACAGCCCGATCTGGCTGTCCTTTGGTCTTTTATTGCCTTCTCGCGAATAAATTTGTCTTTAGATAGTATTGCGGAGGCATGACGATGACCGTCGATTCTTGGTGGAGCCAGGATATAAGCCGCACAGTGAGGGCTGTGGATACCGATCTGTCCTCCGGTCTGACCGACGGAGAGGTCAGGCTCCGCCAGCAAAAGTACAGTAATGTGGTGGAGCTGGGCAACCCCATCCAACCCTGGCGGATATTGTTGAATCAATTTACTGATACCATGGTTTTGGTTTTGTTGGGGGCGACTGTCATATCCGGAATTATTGGGGATATGGCCGACGCCCTTACCATCATGACCATCGTGGTCATCAATGCTATACTGGGTTTCGTCCAGGAATACCGAGCAGAGCGTTCCCTGGAAGAGATAAAGAAAATGGCGGCCCCTGAGGCCAAAGTGATCAGAAACGGTCAAAGGATGAAGGTCCCGGCGGCTGACCTGGTTCCCGGCGACCTGGTCTTGCTCGAGCCTGGGGATAAAGTGCCGGCCGATCTTAGGCTGGCGGCTTCATCCACCCTGGAGACGGACGAATCGGCGCTGACGGGTGAATCAGTGCCCGTCGGGAAACAATCGGCAGTTATATGTCTGGCGGATTGCCCACTGGCGGACCGGGTCAATATGGCTTTTATGGGTACATCGGTGACCAGAGGCCGGGGAAGGGGAATAGTGGTCGGAACCGGCATGAATACGGTGATGGGTGAGATCGCCGGGTTGATGATGAAAACCGGGACGGAAATGACTCCTCTACAGATAAAACTGGACGCACTGGGCAAGACGCTGATCGTCATCTGCCTGGCGGTATGTTTGGTGGTAACCTTGTTGGGGATAACCCGCGGCGAAGACATCATGATTATGTTGATGGCTGGTATAAGCCTGGCGGTGGCCGCTATACCGGAAGGACTGCCGGCCATCGTCACCGTGGTGCTGGCTCTCGGGGTCCAAAGGATGGCCAGGAGAAACGCTATTGTCCGCAAGCTTCCAGCTGTAGAGACACTCGGGTGCACCACCGTAATCTGTTCCGATAAGACCGGTACCCTGACCCGCAATCAGATGACAGTCAAAAAAGTGGCTGTCTTCAACCAGGCGTGGGATGTAGAAGGTGAGGGTTACCATATCGCGGGTAACCTGGTAGACTCGCAGGGGCAGCCAGCCAGGCGGGAAGGCACCCTGGCCATCCTGATGGATATTGCCTTGAACTGCAATAATTCCAACCTCAAAAAGGCAGATGGTGATTATGAAGTCCTGGGCGATCCCACCGAAGCGGCTTTGCTGGTGATGGCGGCCAAGACCGGGCAACGGAAACGCGAAACCATCCTGCGAGAAATCCCCTTTGATTCGGAACGAAAAATGATGAGTGTTGTGATTGAACCCGGCAACCCACGCCTGCTGGTTAAAGGGGCCCTGGATGTAATAATCAACTCCTGTTCATTTGTCAGGAAGGGTAACCGGGTGGTCAGGATTACCGCTGCAGATAAGGATTATTTCCTCAGGATGCAGGCGAAATGGGCTAACGGGGCTCTGCGTATCCTTGGATTCGCCAGCCGGACCCTGTCGCCCGGCTGGGATTCCATGGACGACCCTCAGCTGGAGACCGACCTGGTCTTGATAGGCATGTGCGGCATGATCGATCCCCCCCGTGCCGGCACCGCCAAGGCGGTCAGGGTATGCCTGGATGCCGGCATCGTACCGGTCATGATAACCGGTGACCACCCCCAGACTGCCGCCGCCATCGCCCGTGAGATCGGTATCAGCCACAATCGCGATGTGGTGACCGGACAGGAGATAGACCAGCTTACCGACCAGGAACTTTACCACCGGACCATCAACAACCGGGTGTTTGCACGCGTATCACCTCAGCATAAGAACCGGATAGTCAGCGTACTTAAAAAGAACAACCAGGTGGTAGCCATGACTGGCGACGGGGTGAATGATGCCCCGGCCATCAAGGCGGCGGATATCGGAATCGCCATGGGCATCAGCGGCACCCAGGTAAGCAGGGAAGCATCGGCGATGATCCTGACTGACGACGATTTTTCCACTATCGTCGAAGCCGTCTACCAGGGCCGGGCCATTTATGATAATATCCGCAAATTTATCCGCTATCTCCTCGGCTGCAACATCGGCGAGATCCTGGTCATGCTCCTCGCCTCATTAATGGCCCTGCCCCTTCCCCTCCTGCCCATCCAATTGCTCTGGGTCAATCTGGTGACCGACGGTCTGCCAGCCATGGCCCTGGGCATCGAGGCCCCTGAACCGGGGATAATGAAGCGGCAACCGCGACCCAAGAACGAAGGGGTGTTTGCCAATGGGCTGGGTTGGATTGTTTTAGGCCGGGGCCTTTACATCGCCGCCATAACTATCACCGCCTTTGTGGTCGGATATATATGGGGCCGTACCAACGGAGCCGATGCTTTGCCGTTGGCGCGGAGCATGGCCTTCACCACCCTGGTCCTGGGGCAGCTCTTCTATGTATTTGAATGCCGTTCGGAGAGACTTACCCCGTTTGAGCTGGGGTTTTTCCGCAACCGGTATTTGGTAGGGGCGGTACTGGTTTCAGTATGCATGCAGTTGTCCGCTCTGTACATCCCGGCTTTGCAGGCCATATTCAAAACCGTCCCCCTGGCCGGATGGGAATGGGTCCTGATCATATCGTTGGCGGGATTCAAACTGTGGTGGAGATTGATAGGCTATATTCTGCCCGGGTACCTGAAATGGGACCGTGCCCCGGCCCGGATTTAGTGTTTTTTCAAGTGGGTTCAGTGAACCGGACCCAAAACAGGTTGACCGATTCAGGTCAATCCTGCCTGTCTACATCCGTTTATTTGTTTTTTTCCTGGCACTCACGGCAGAAGCCGTACAAGTCGAATTTGCATTCCACTTCAGTAAAATTGTGCAGTGCCTCAGGGTCTATCAGGCTTAGCGGGCAGAATTCCAACTCGCAGATCTTGTGGCAGGACTTGCAGATAAGGTGGTGATGATGACCAGAAGCATGGTTCAGGGTATAGTAGTTAACCGCATCGGGGCGTTCCACCCGGCATAAAAGACCGATAGAGGTCAGGGCATCCAGGTTCCGATAGATGGTGGAGAAATTTACCTTGTTGTTGTGGGCCAGCACATAAGCGTGGATCTCCCGGGCGTTGCTCCAGCCCGCTTTATTCAGCAGGCCCTGCAGGATAATCCTGCGATTGCGGGTCAATTTGTAGCCTTGGCTGGTAAGGTATCGTTCCAGGTCAGCCAGATTGGTCATATTCTCCCACCCCTACAGATTACCGGGCGCCGACCCCAGGACATTCGCCCGCCGGGATTTCCCGGGAGCAAGCCGCTTTACACCAGTTGCCAGAAAATAAGCCAATACCGATATTATCACTATAGCCGCTCCCGAAGCCAACTGCAATCGGTATGATACCCACAGCCCCAGCAGGCAGAAGACCACTCCCAACAATATGGACATAAATATCATCTTCTTGAGGTTAATTGTGTACATCCGGGCCACTGCCGGGGGAACGCATAACAACGCCAATATCAGGATGATGCCGATGACCCGGATTATAACCACCACCGTAAGGCCGATCATGAAAAAGATCAGATAGTCGATGAAAATCATATTCAACCCCAGCGCGGTACCGAACTCCTCATCAAACAGGTAGACGGTTATCAGGTCGAAGCAGGCGGCTGCCGTGACTAGGATTATGGCATCCAATACCAGCATATAGATAAGGTCGGGGCGGGAAACGGTGAGAATATCCCCGAACAGGTAGGAAGTCATATCCGGCGGGTATCCGGGTGCAAATGATATGAACAATATTCCCAGGGCCATCCCCAACGGCCAGAACATGCCGATTAATACATCCGAATTGGTTTGGGAATGGCGTTTAAGGGACGCTATCCCTAAGGATGACAATGAAGAGAAGGTTAAAGCCCCGATAATAGGCTCGATGCCCAGGTAGTAGCCCAAACCTATGCCTCCGAAGGCGGTGTGGGCAATCCCGCCGCTCATCATCACCAATCTTTTTTCGATTATTATGGTTCCCATGATACCGCAGGCTATAGATGATAATAGGGCAGCCAGAAGGGCATGCTGCATGAAGGTATAATGCATGATGGCTTCTAACATTGCAGACCTCCCGGTTCATGTTGCCCCAGTACGCGGTGGGGCACGCCGTGAGCGATCAACTCCACCGGGCAGCCATATACTCTCATGATGAGATCACTGGACAGGTTGGGAGCGCCGTGATAGTAGAGGCTCTGGTTTATACAGGCGATGGATTTAAGATATGAACTTACCGCCATGGTATCGTGGGTGACGATGATTATGGTGATGCTCCGGTTCAAATCTTTCAGCAGTTCGTAGATCTGGGAACTGGAATGGGCATCTACCCCGGCAGTCGGTTCGTCGAGCAGCAAAATCCTGGGTTCAACCACCAGGGCGCGGGCGATAAGCACCCGCTTCAATTGTCCGCCGGATAACTGACCTATCTGCCGGTCGACCAGTTCGTCGATCCCCAGCTGGTTTAGGTAATGTTTAACCACCTGGTGATCTTCCTGGTCATAATGGTGGAACAGGCCCGTTCTTCCTACCAGGCGCCCCATCAGCACTGCCTCCCCGACGGTTATAGGGAAGTCGCGGTCGATATTGGCCATTTGGGGTACGTAGCCCAATTGGGAGCGGGCTTCTCTGGGGGGCATACCCAACACCGATACGGTACCGGTTTTAGGCTTTACCAGTCCGAGGATGGATTTGAGCAGGGAGGTTTTACCGCTGCCGTTGGGACCGATTATGCCCACAAAATCGCCGCTGGCGATCTGCAGATCGATATCCTGAAGCGCCAGTATATTACCATACTGGACGGTAAGGTCTTTTATAATAACCGCATATTCGGGTGTTTGACCGCCCTGGCTCATCATTGCTCCTCCTGTGACTGCTCCAGTACCCGCTTGAAAGTAAGGGCAGTCTTGTGCAGGTTGCCGATATAATCGGGATCCAACGGTGCGATCATCTCCGCCTGTCCGCCGATCTCGGCAGCCAGGGTCCGGGATTGCTTGCTGTCGATCTCGGCCTGGTAAAACACTACCTTGATATGCTGGGTCCGGGCCAGGTCTATTACCCGTTGCAAGTCGACCGCAGCCGCCTCCTTGCCTTCCTCTTCCAATGCAATCATGGTCAAGCCGTAATCTGCGGCAAAATATCCAAAGGCCGGGTGATATACGATGAAGGTCCTACTGGACAAACCGGCCAGGGCCGCCCTGATCTCATCATCGAGCTGGGCCAGGCGTTCTATATAAGCGGCACTATTGGCGGCATAGATATCGCCGTGGAGCGGATCCATTTGCGTCAGCTGCTCGGCCGTTATACGGACTATCTCCTCAACCCGCTGGGGGGATAACCACATATGCGGGTCCCTCTCCCCGGAAGGGAAAGTGACCGGTGGGTACTTCTGGTCGACCAGGGCGGGGAGGTCGACCACGATTATGCCGGGGGCGAGGCCGAGGAGCCGGGGCAGGTTGGCCTCTTCGGACGGTACCCCGATGGAGAAATAGACGTCAGCATCGCTGAACTGCATCATCTGTTGAGGGATAGGCGAATAGTTTTCGGGATTTCCTCCGGGTGGCACCATGGTCACCACCTCAATCAGGTCGCCGCCCACTTCTTTTACAAAGGTAGCCTGGGGAACTATGGTGACGGCAACCTTTAAGCGGTCCTTGGCACCGGTCGGGGCGGACACCGGTTGTTTCTGGCAGCCGGCAACCATGCAACCCAGCATGAGTATGGCCAGCAGCCAAATCAGCCGGTCTGTACCCGCAGTTCTTGAGCTCCTTCGGCATCTTCTCATCTTTCCATCCTCATTCCTGGCCGCTTTTTAGGCAATCTGGCTGCAATCCGGGGACAAATGCAAATATTTGCATTTGCCTTATATTTAAATGAACTCAGGCGTGGATGTCAAGCCCGCATTTACTTGGCTGGCTCGGCCGGCGATTATAGACTGCATGGAACATAATTGTCCATTCCACCTATATTCTACCTTTGGCAAAATATTGTATACCTCGGAGCCACCTTTTTGTTTTTTGTTTCGAGTTCCAATTATGCTAAAATATGAAATCATCGATAGGCTACATTTATGGTTATCGGGGATAGTCCGAGACCACTGATTAAGTACCTATTTTGTCATCCTGAGGAGCCGAAGGCGACGAAGGATCTCATCAACAATACTGTATTAGGGGCCTTTATACAGCTGCAAGATGCTTCTCTGACGCTCAGCATGACATATTTTAGAGATTTCTTCAGTGGTCTCGGACCGTCTGGCCGAAGCCTTCGGCAGGATGTACAAAGCTTTTGGAAAGGTTGATTTGTAATGGTAAAGAGTATGACCGGCTTCGGCCGCAGTCAGGTTCAGGAAAATGGGTATAATATCAATTGCGAACTGAAAACCGTGAACCACCGGTATTTCGATATACACATCCGAATGCCCCGGCGATATCTCTTCCTGGAAGACAGGATCAAGGAGGAACTGAAGAAAAACCTCCAGCGGGGTCGTATTGAAATCAGCGTAAATATTGAGAAAACAGAAGATTTGGCGAGGAATATCAAGGTTGACAAAGGTCTGGCAATCGCTTATTATGATTCCCTGAAGGATTTAGCAGAAAATCTAAATATTGCTTCTGAATTCAGGGTCATAGACATCTTCCGGCTGCCGGACGTATTCAGCCTGGCAGATGAGCAGGAGGACCCGGAGATTATCTGGGAGGTACTGAAAAAGACCGTAGACGAAGCAGTCCAGAGCCTGGTCGAGATGCGCAGTAAAGAGGGTGCCAACCTGGCCCGGGACATAGCTGAGCGCAACGCCTATATCCTGACTGCGGTAGAGAGGCTGGAACAGAGATCCCCCCTGGTGGCCAGGGAATACCAGGAACGGCTGTACAAGAGGATAACCGAGATGATCAACAACCTCGCCGATGAAGGGCGTATTGTCCAGGAAGCCGCCCTATTCGCAGATAAGGCCAGCATAACCGAAGAGATCGTCAGGTTAAAGAGCCATATCGGCCATCTCCACGATCTGCTGGACAGCAGCCAATCAGTAGGACGCAAATTGGATTTCTTGGTGCAGGAGATGTTCCGGGAGATAAACACCGTGGCTTCCAAAGCCAATGACATTGAAATGAGCCAGATCGTGGTGGATGTCAAGGCGGAATTGGAGAAGATAAGAGAACAGGTACAAAATATAGAATAGACTCGAGGAGGTGCATCCGGTCCAACCGGGAATATTGTGGATATAAAATTAGTCAATATAGGCTTTGGCAACATCGTCGCCGCCAACCGGATAGTGGCCATTGTCAGCCCCGAATCGGCCCCCATAAAAAGGATAATTCAGGAAGCCCGGGAGAAAGGCGTGCTGATTGATGCCACCTATGGACGCCGGACGCGGGCGGTCATAGTGGTGGACAGCGGTCATGTCATATTGTCGGCGGTGCAGCCGGAAACGGTAGCCAATCGCCTGAGTTCCAAGGATACCGGCAACGAAGACATTTAATGGCGGAAGCGGGATAAAATGATGACCAGCAAAGGTATCTTATTCGTCATGTCCGGAGCTTCTGGGGTTGGAAAGGGCAGTATCCACAAAGAGGTGCTGGCCCGGGTGCCGGATATCAAATTATCGGTTTCGGTCACTACCCGACCCAGGCGACAAGGAGAAGTTGACGGGCGGGATTATTTTTTTATCAGCCCCGGTGATTTCGAGACCAAGATCCAAAATAACGAGTTCCTGGAATACGCTCGAGTCTACTCACAGATGTACGGCACTCTCAAGAGCGAAGTCGTGGAGACCCTACACAGCGGTTACGATGTTTTGTTGGAGATCGACATCCAGGGGGCCCGCCAGGTAAGAGACAAAATGCCCCAAGGGGTATTTATTTTTATCCAACCCCCCAGTCTTGAAGCTCTGGTGGATAGGATCCATGGCCGGGGATTGGATTCCCAGCAAAGTATCCAGGACCGCCTGGATTCCTGCCACGCCGAGATGGCCATGGCCAGATATTACGACTATGTAGTAGTCAACGACCGGCTCGAAGATGCGGTAAAAAAGGTCGAGGCCATAATTATCGCCGAACGCTGCCGGGTTAAATATTATTGAGGAGTGATTCGTTTGCTGCCACCTTCTGCCAAGGATTTGATGAACATCGGCCAGAGCAAGTATGCGGTTGTCGTAGCGGCCGCACAAAGAGCCCGGGCCTTGTCGGAGAAGAAGAGAAACGAGGAAAGTTATCGGTTATCGGGTATGATAACCGAAGCCCTGGATGATATCATCAGTAGTAAAGTCATTATCGACAATAAATCGGAACCCCGCCTGTGAGAGGATGAGTGGCGATGGCAAAAACGATCGGCATAGGTATGTGCGGCGGTATAGCCGCTTATAAAATCGCCGATTTGGTGAGCAAACTCAAGAAGAACGATTTCGAAGTGATCGTCATGATGACCGAAGCGGCCGCCCGTTTTATAACTCCCCTGACCCTGCGGACCTTGTCCGGCCGCGAGGTGCTCACCGACTTATGGTCCGAGACCCGGGAATGGAAAGTCCAGCATGTGGGGGCGGCCGAGCAGCTGGACCTGTTGGTCATCGCCCCGGCAACCGCCAACTTCATCGCCAAGATGGCCTATGGTTTGGGCGACGACCTTCTTTCCACCATAGTCTTGGCCAATATTGCCCCGGTCCTGGTGGTACCGTCCATGAACACCAACATGTTTGAAAACCCGGTTGTCCAAAACAACATCCAGCTGTTAAGCCACCGGGGCTATCATTTTATGGACCCCGACAGCGGGCTGTTGGCCTGCGGGGTTAGCGGCAAAGGACGATTACCCGAAGTTGATGATATATTCAACCAAATACTGGCCATGCTGGAGCCAAGGCAGGATCTGCAGGGCAGAAAGATATTGATTAATGCCGGTTCTACTTGCGAAGATATCGACCCGGTACGCTTCATAACCAACCGCAGCACCGGCAAAATGGGTTACGCCCTGGCCAAAGCGGCAGTCAAGCGCGGGGCGGAAGTAATTCTAGTAAGCGGTCCCACCCAACTGGACGCGCCCGGCGGAGTTCAGTTCATTTCTACCCGCAGCGCCCGGGAGATGTGCCTGGCCATGCTGCAGCACCAACCAGGATGCGACGTTATCATCGGGGCAGCCGCAGTGGGAGACTTCCGGCCAGCGGCAGCGGCCGAACAGAAGATAAAGAAGGCCGAGGACGGCAGCGGGCGGATTACCCTGGAGATGGTCCAGAATCCTGACATACTCAAAGAATTGGGCAAAAAGAAGCAGCCCAGCTGCATAATGGTAGGTTTCGCGGCCGAAACTGAGCGGGTACTCGAGAACGCGCTGAGTAAACTGGCAGCCAAAAACCTCGATCTCATTGTAGCCAATGATGTCACCATGGAGGGGGCAGGCTTTGCCTGTGATACCAATATATGCACTATAATCAGCAGCGACGCCGACATCCGGCATCTGCCCAAAACCAGCAAGGATGATGTGGCGGCAGCCATACTTGATCGGGTCGCAGAACTGCTGTTGTATCAGGAAAGGAGATGAACCCTATGGCCAGAAAACTGTTTACTTCGGAATCGGTTACGGAAGGACATCCGGATAAGATGGCCGACCAGATATCGGATGCCATCCTGGATGCGATGCTGGCCGAAGACCCATTCGCCCGGGTGGCCGCAGAGACCCTGGTTACCACCGGTCTGGTGCTGGTATCGGGAGAGATTACCACCAGTTGTTACGTCGATATACCCCGGCTGGTCCGCGGCGTGGTCTGTGATATCGGCTACACCAGAGCCAAATTCGGTTTCGATTGCGAAACATGTGCGGTTTTGACCGCTATAGACGAACAATCGACTGATATAGCCATGGGAGTCAACCAGGCCCTTGAAGTCAAACTTGGGGAGATGACCGACGATGAGTTGGAGATCATCGGTGCGGGCGACCAGGGAATGATGTTCGGATATGCCACCAATGAGACCGAAGATTACATGCCCATGACCGCCCACCTGGCCAACAAGATGGCCCGCCGCCTGACCGAAGTGCGCAAAGCCGGAATCATGGATTATCTGCGCCCGGACGGCAAAACCCAGGTCACGGTGGAATACGTCGATGGTAAACCGGTGCGGGTGAATACCGTGGTGGTTTCCGCTCAGCATCACCCGGAGATAGAACATGAAGTAATTGAAAAAGACATCATCGAGAAAGTTATTAAGGTAGTTGTACCGGCGGATATGCTGGATGAATCCACCAAATACTTGATCAATCCCACCGGGCGGTTTGTTATCGGTGGCCCCCAAGGCGATTGCGGGCTTACCGGCCGTAAGATAATAGTCGATACCTACGGTGGTATGGCCCGTCATGGCGGGGGAGCCTTCTCCGGAAAAGACCCCACCAAGGTCGATCGCTCCGCTGCCTACGCGGCTCGTTATGTGGCCAAGAATCTGGTGGCGGCCGGGGTGGCGGACCGCCTGGAGGTCCAAATCGCATATGCGATCGGGGTATCCCATCCGGTTTCGGTTTCGGTCGAGACATTTGGTACCGGCAAGCTCCCCGATGAAAAGATCGGGGAACTGATCGCCCGGCACTTCGATCTGCGTCCCGCGGCTATAATCAAAGACCTTGACCTGCGCCGGCCGATTTACCGAAAGACGGCCGCCTATGGCCATTTTGGCCGCAACGACCCGGATTTTACCTGGGAGAAGCTGGACAAGGCGGAGGCCATCAAAGCATCGGCCGGTTTGTAAAATCCGGCTGACATCTATCCGTGTCCGGGAACGAAGTGCGGTTTAACGCCCCGAGCGGCAAAGAAGATTATATTGGGGCAGACCAAATAAAAAAAGGCTTGGAGCAAGGCAAGAGGAATACCCGTGATTGAGTCGCACATAAGGTACTTCGATTGAACGGGAATTCTGCATTAATGCAGCTATCAGCCTTTTTTTACAGTCTGGGGCGGGTTTCCCGCCTTTTGTTGCATTATCAGGCCGGAGTTGCCTATCATCAAATATAGGCGCCGCGGGGTGAGAGAATTGAAAACGGTTGAATTGGTGATCAATCTGTCCACCAGCAAGTTGAATGCCACCTTTACCTACCTGGTACCGCCCCAATATGAGGACGAAGCGGTATTCGGCAAAAGGGTGCTGGTGGATTTCGGGGGCCGCCGGGAAGAAGGATTCATCGTAGCCGAGGACCACATCCCCGACGGCGGTGAGTTAAAACCGATACTGAAAGTACTCGATACCGACACTATATTCGAACCTGGCCTGCTGGCCCTGGCCCGGTGGATGGCAGACCACTATCTCTGCCCCTTGGCTGCCGTTCTAAATCTGATGGTGCCCAAGATCCTGCGTCAAAAAAAAGGCCGCATCTATTTGGCCGGAATAGACGAATTGGAATACGAACAGCTGGGCCGGCAAGGAGTGAAGCTGGATGCCGGGCTGATGGCTCTTCTGTGGGAAACAGGCGGGTTAAGCCAGAACCAGGTTCTGAAATATATAAATGAGGAAGATCTGCGGTACTGGACTGAGCAGGGTTATCTGATAACCACCGGTACTTATCACCTTGGCCGCCGGGTCAACCGACCGCGCTCTTATATATTGGGAGCATTTGATCCGGATACCGATTTGCCGGCGCTGCACCGCAGGGCCCCTCGCCAGGCCGCCATTATGGAGATGCTGCTGCTAGATGGCCGCCTCGATGATGACGCCGGGTGTTCCGGTCTGCCCCCATCAAGCCTGAAAGCGCTGCTCAACAAGGGCTATATCCAGCTGCAGCCAGAGCAGGGGACGTCATCGGCCGAAGTGACTCTAACAGATGAACAGGGATGGGCCGCGGCCAGGATCGGAGAAGCATTGAGAAGCAGCGCCAGGACCGAGTTCCTCTTATTCGGGGTGACCGGGAGCGGCAAAACCGAGGTATATGTCCAGGCCGCCCGAGACGCTATAGAACAAGGCCGCGGGGTTCTGGTGCTGGTACCGGAAATCGCTCTGACCCGGCAGCTGGTTGAGGTATTTGCCTCCCGCATCCCTGATCTGGCAGTACTCCACAGCGCCATGTCGGCCGGGGAGCGTTATGAGGAATGGCGCCGTATCAAGACCGGTGAAGCCCGGCTGGTACTGGGAGCCAGATCGGCAGTCTTTGCTCCCATGCCGGACCTGGGCTTGATTATCATGGATGAAGAGCAGGAGAGCACTTATAAACAAGAAGAGGCTCCCCGCTACCATACCCGGGAGGTGGCCCGGTATAGAGCCAGCCAGGAATCGGCAGTGCTGATTTTGGGAAGCGCCACCCCCAGCCTGGAAACATTTCATGCGGCCTATACCGGTACACTGCAGTTGTTGCCGCTCTCGTGCCGGATCGGGGGCGGGCAGATGCCCCGAATATTCATAGAAGACCTCAAAAAGGCTTTCAGGAACGACGGCCAGGGCGGATATTTATCGCCCTTTCTGTGCGACAGGATCAGGGAAAACCTGGACCGGAGGGAACAGACCATCTTGTTCATCAACCGCCGGGGATATTCACCCATGACGGTGTGCTGGGAATGTGGTAATATTGCCTCGTGTCCCTCCTGCTCGGTAGGGATGACTTATCATAGCGATATCGGCGAGAACGTCTGTCATTACTGCAACCTCCACCTGCCAGCCGACAACCTTTGTCCGGTTTGCGGGGGTACGCATCTACAGCTTATCGGAGCCGGTACACAAAGAATTGAAGAGCACATAAGGACTGTCTTTCCCCAGGCGGTTGTGGCCCGTTTGGACGTCGACAGCAGCCGCCGCAAGGGGGCTCAGAAATCGATCCTGGACCGTATGCGCAGCGGACAGATAGACATCCTGGTGGGAACCCAGATGGTGGCCAAAGGGTTGGACTTCCCCAATGTATCTCTGGTCGGGGTAATCGATGCCGACGGGATGCTCAGCCTGCCCGATTTCCGGGCCGGGGAAAGATGCTTTCAGCTTCTGGTACAGGCGGCCGGTCGGGCCGGCCGCAGTAAAAGCCAGGGGGAAGTCGTCATACAAACGTTCAATCCTGACCACCCTATAATAAGCTTGGCGGCCAACCACGATTTTCAGGGCTTCTACGAATACGAAACCAATTTGCGGCGCAGGCTGAACTACCCTCCGTTCACCCGCCTGTTAAGACTGGTGATCAGCGGGGAGGACGAGACAGCAGTACAGAATGCGGCTGTGGCGGCATCCCATTTCATCGAGGAGAGAATCGATGCCAGTGAAGCCGATATCACCGTAATCGGCCCGGCATCATGCCCGATCGCCAAGGTAAGAAACCGCTACCGTCACCAGTTGATGGTGAAGTGCCGGGACCTGGCATTGCTGAGGAGCGTGGCCGCATATATTATGGCCAGACCTCCATCCAAAAATGTTAAAATAGACATAGACTTTG
Organism: Syntrophomonadaceae bacterium; assembly: GCA_040217755.1. Classification (GTDB taxonomy): domain Bacteria; phylum Bacillota; class Syntrophomonadia; order Syntrophomonadales; family Syntrophomonadaceae; genus PHAA01. Next base: position 81,425 of record JBEHWJ010000001.1, read on the forward strand.
ATCCTGTAAGTACACTTTAAGGAGGGCAGAAATGTCTGTCTATAGGATACTCACTGATCCTAACCCGGTATTGCGGCAAAAATGCGCGGAAATTAAAAAGATCAATGCCGGGGTGCTGAGAGTAGTGGAAAACATGCGCGATACCATGTATTTTGCCGAAGGAATAGGCCTGGCGGCGCCCCAAATCGGGGTGTCCAAACGGATCATCGTAGTAGACCCCGGGGATAACTACCTGGAAATAATAAACCCGGTGATAGTCTCCCGGGAGGGAGAACAAAACCGGAGCGAGGGGTGCCTCAGCGTACCTGGCAAAGTGGGATGGTGCAACCGGGCCCGTAAAGTGAGGGTAACCGGTCTGAATGCGCACGGAGATACCATTGACCTGGAGGCGGAAGATTTATTGGCGCTGGTCCTGCAGCATGAGATCGATCATCTCGATGGGATCCTTTTCCCTGACAAAGCTACCCGCATGAGGAGCGACGATTTTTAGATCCGATAGGGAGGAGAATGGTATTGAAGGTAGTTTTCATGGGTACCTCCGATTTTGCCGTACCTTCGCTGGCCAGACTGGTTGAATACAATTATAGTATCGCCGGCGTCGTTACCCAGCCGGACCGGCCCCGGGGACGGGGCAAAAAGATATCTTTTTCCCCGGTCAAGGAACTGTCGATAAAGTTAGGGTTGGAGATCTTTCAGCCCAACCGGATCGGTGACAGCGAGAGCACTGATGTCCTCCGCTATTGGGAACCGGACGTGATCGTGGTGGTCGCCTATGGGCAGATCCTTCCCGCTGAGGTCCTGGACCTGCCGCGGCTGGGTTGTATAAACGTACATGGCTCCCTTCTGCCCCATTACCGCGGCGCCGCTCCGATTCAAAGGGCCATCATGGCCGGGGACAAGGTGACGGGAGTTACCACCATGTTTATGAATACCGGATTGGACACCGGCGATATCATATTGCAGACCCCTATGGAGATAGGCCTGGAAATGGACTTCGGCGAGGTCCACGATCTCTTGGCCCGGGCTGGTGCCGACCTGCTGCTGGACACCATGGCGGTCCTGGCCAGCGGGTCCAACCCGCGCCGCAAGCAGGATGAGCATCGCATTTCGTACGCCCCCCGCCTAAGCAGGGAGGAAGAGAGAATCGATTGGCACCAGGATGCCATAACCATCAAAAACCATATCAGGGCACTGAGCCCCCAACCAGGCGCCTACACTTCATTAAGGGGTCAGCGTTTCAAGATTTTCCGGAGCCAGGTGCTCGAACCGGATATTGGTTCAAAGGCAGGCGAAATTGTAGATATCACTTCCGAAGGATTTGCTGTCCAAACCGGTAACGGGGTGCTGGAAATACTGGAGGTGCAGAAAGAAGGCAAAAAGAGGATTTCCAGTCTCGACTTTATGAAAGGATTTGGCCTGGAACCGGGAGAGATACTCTCCTAGGGGGTGCAGTCGTGTGGAAATAAAAAAGAGGATCTATGTGGGCTTGCTGATGGTCAGCATGTTGTTGGTGGTAATCCTGGTTGGGGCAGTTTGGTTCCTGCTGCAGTACCGGGAGCTCTTGGTAGGCAGGGTAGTGCTAACAATAATCGCCGGTATTTTGGGAATCATATTCATGCTGGCTGGCATCGGCGTGCTGGCTATCATCATCATGATAGTAAAGTCGAAGAGCATCCCTTCCCTGGAGAGTTTTATTCGGATAGCCAATGAGATGCTGTTTCCGGTCACGCTTTTGACCGGCCGCCTGGCCGGCATAAGCAAGGAGAAAATACTGCAATCGTATATAGCGGTCAACAATTACCTGGTTAAGTCCAAGAAACTGCTGTTGGATGGTCGGCAGGTGCTGATATTGCTGCCGCATTGCCTGCAGGATTCGGAATGTCCCCATAAGATAACCATGGACGTCAGCAACTGCAAACGTTGTCATAAATGTTGTGTATGCGACCTGATCGAATTGGGGGAAAAATACCATGCGGTGGTCAAAGTCGCTACCGGAGGGACCCTGGCCCGCAAGTTCATAGAGGAGGCCAGACCCCGCGGGGTGGTGGCAGTAGCCTGTGAAAGGGACCTGTCGCTGGGCATCCAGGACTCCACCCCCATACCGGTCATCGGAGTTTTGAACTGCCGTCCCAACGGTCCCTGTATCAATACCAACGTGGTGGTGGCAGATGTCGAACAAGCCCTGCAGGAGATTTGTAAAGGAGGATGAATAAGTGGGTTATTATTTGATCTTTATCATTCCGGCTTTGTTAATATCTTTGTATGCCCAGTTCAATATTAAAGCAACCTATAATAAATATTCCCGGATCACGTCCGCCCGCGGGACTACCGGGGCCAATGCCGCCGGGGTACTGCTGCAGCGCAACGGTTTGGGCGGCAAAGTAGCCATCAACCAGATCGCCGGCGATCTGACCGATAATTATGATCCGCGCAATAATACCTTGAATCTTTCCCAAAGCGTATACGGGAACACCTCGATAGCCGCCATCGGTGTGGCAGCCCATGAGGTGGGGCATGCCGTACAACACAGCGAGGGGTACGCCCCCCTGCAACTGCGGGCTTCAATCGTGCCGGTGGCCAATTTTGCATCTTCGGCTTCCTTCCCGATATTGTTGATCGGGTTCCTGTTCAACAGCATGAATCTGATACTGGCCGGCATAATACTATTCTCAGCCGTGGTGGTTTTTCATCTGGTCACCCTGCCGGTCGAATTCAACGCCTCCCAGCGGGCGGTGGCCCAATTGTCGTCAGCGGGGTTGGTCAGCCACGATGAAGTGCCGATGGTCAAAAAAGTCCTGGGCGCCGCGGCCATGACCTATCTGGCCGCCACTCTGACCGCGGTGGCCAATTTACTCTATTATGTGATGATTTTTATGGGCCGGGATGAATAATACCGCCAACCGAAGAGGAGATATGGATGAAATCAAGCAAACGAGGGCAGCGGGTTTCTGACCCGCGCCTGGCGGCCCTGCAAATCATTTACCAGATATCCGAAAAAGGTGCCTATGCCAATCTGATCCTGGAACGGGAATTGGAGCGGGCGGCCGATATGCCGGCCCAGGACCGGCGCCTGGTAACCGAACTGGTCAACGGGACCATCCGTATGTTAAAGCACCTGGACTGGGTGCTTGATCTTTTTTTGCAACGCCCGGTTGCGGCCCAGAATCCATGGCTGCGCAATGTCCTGCGTCTATCTCTCTACCAGCTGTTGTTCCTGGAAGGCATCCCGGACTATGCGGCTATCGATAGCGGGGTAGATTTGACCAGGAGTAAAGCCGGCCCCGGTTTGGCCGGCTTGGCCAATGGAGTCTTGCGCAATATCGCCCGTCACCGGGCGGACATCCGTTACCCGGAACCGCACGGCTCGGTGGATTTCTATGCGGTTTTTTATTCCCAACCGGAATGGCTGGTGGAGCGACTTTTAAATGAATACGACCGGCAACAGGTGGAAGGGATGCTGGCATATTTCAACTGCCGGCCGCAGGTGGTGCTGCGCAGCAACACCCTGAAGACCGACCGGGAGCAACTGATAGCCATCCTGTCCCGGGACGGCATAATCGGCCGGTTAAGTCCCCGGTCCCCCTGGGGCGTTTTGGTGGATGGGATGGAACGCAGCCTGGCCCAATCTGAAGCCTATCAGGCCGGTCTTTTCTATGTCCAGAACGAAGCCTCGATGCTGGCGGCAATTATCCTTGCCCCCCGGCCGGGCGCCACCGTCCTTGACCTGTGCTGCGGGGTGGGCGGCAAGACTACTTTCATCGCCGAATTGATGGGCAGCCAGGGTCGGGTAGATGCCTACGATATTCACAACCATAAAATCAATTTGCTAAAATCTAACTGTGATCGACTGGGATTATCGATCGTCAGCGGTCATCAGCAGGACCTAATGGCGCTGGCCTTGGAACCGCAGTCGGCGGACCGGGTGCTTCTGGATGCCCCCTGCTCCGGTCTGGGGGTATTGAACCGCCGTTCCGATGCCCGCTGGCGCAGGACGCCCCAGGATTTGACCGACCTGCAGTCGCTGCAGGCCCGGATGCTCGAAAAAGCCGCCCCATGGGTGAAAAGCGGGGGAAGCTTGGTTTACTCCACCTGCACCATATTGAAGGCTGAGAATGAAGACCTGATCCAGGCGTTTCTGAGCCGGCACCCTGAGTTTATCCTGGATGGTTTCCAGGATGAGATATCCTTTTTCCCGCTTGACCCCCATGATCTATATAACGCCAGCCGGGGCATGTTAACTATATTGCCGGGCAAATACGGCACCGATGGCATGTTCTACGCCAGGCTGAGGAGGATTGACAGCGCGTAATATGAACTCAGTTATCAAAACCGAGCTTCTGGGGATGGACTTGAAAAGCCTGGAATCATATGTGCAGTCATTGGGTGAACCCCGTTTCCGGGCCAAACAGATATACGCCTGGATTTACCGTAAAGCGGTCAGCTCTTTCTATGAGATGTCGGATATCCCCAAAGAACTCAGAGTCAGCTTGGACGCCGCCGCCCAGATTTCCATACCACGGGTCTTGAAACAGCGGGTTGCGGCCGACGGTACCCGCAAATTTTTATTCGAGATGAACGACAAGAAGAAGATCGAAACGGTCGTCATCCCCCAAAGCCGGGACAAGTATCCCCGCTATTCACTGTGCATTTCCACCCAGGTTGGATGCCCGGTGGGGTGCCTGTTCTGCGCTACCGGTCAATCGGGTTTCCAGCGCAACCTCAAGGCTTATGAAATGGTCGGTCAGGTGCTGGGCTCGCGGCGGGAGATGGCCCGCAAGTTCAAAACCGACCGGGAATTGATCACTCATGTTGTGTATATGGGCATGGGCGAGCCGATGCTGAATTACGATGCGGTGATCAGTTCCATCCATACCCTTAACGATCATAAGGGCATCAATATCGGCCAGAGACACATCACCATATCAACCGCGGGCGAGGTCAATGGCATCAGAAGACTGGCGGAGGAAGATCTGCAGGTTACCCTGGCCATCTCCCTGCATGCCTGTAATGACAATCTGAGGGACCGGTTGATCCCGCTTAACCGCAAATACCCCCTCCAGCTTGTGCTGGAAGCGGTGCGCTATTATACTGAGCGCACCAACCGCCGGGTCACTTTTGAGTACATCATGCTGGACGAGGTCAACATGAGGCCGGAAGATGCCCGGGCTATGATATCATTAATCAAACCACTGCTGGCTAACGTTAACCTAATTCCTTATAATGAAGTCAACGGTCTGGAGTACAAAAAACCCCCCTCCACCACAATAAGACGATTTTACAACCTGCTGGCCGATGGGGGTCTGAATGTTACCCTGCGGGAAGAACATGGCGGAGACATCGAAGCCGCCTGCGGACAATTGAGCGTCAACCGAGAGCGTCAGACATTGTAATGTTGCATATAATAGTTACAGTAGATATTCCGAGGTGAAGTATGAAGTCGGCCGGTCTTTCCGATATTGGATTGCACAGAAAGAGGAATGAGGATAGTTACTTCATAGATGAAGATCAGGGTATCTTTATCGTCTGTGATGGGATGGGAGGCCACCGGGGCGGAGATGTTGCTTCACGCCTGGCGGTGCAGACGATCAGGGAGCATCTGGATTTGACCGGGGTGGAGGAGATGCCCCCCCTCCTGAACCAGGCCGTACAGGCCGCCAATATAACCATTAACAGGATGGGCAATGCCGATGATTCGCTGCGCGAGATGGGGACCACCGTCACGGCGGCCATCATCCGCGACAATCATCTGACCGTGGCCCACGTCGGCGACAGCAGTCTGTACTACTTCCATACCGGCACTCTGTCCAAGATCACCCGGGACCATACCCTGGCGGCACAGATGAAAGCCGATGGCATCTTCACCAATGGCGACCTTCCCACAAATTCTTACAGCCATATCCTCACCCGGGCGGTGGGAGTCGAGGCGGAGGTCAGTATAGATATATACCAGCAGGCGATAAGCAGGGGAGACTGGATCTTGATTTGCAGCGACGGCTTGACCGACCTGGTGACGGACGTTGAAATCGCCGGGTTGATGGTCACGGCGACCGAACCGGCTATAACTGCCCGTGCCCTGCTGGACACTGCCCTGGATAAAGGCGGTTATGATAATATTACGGTTATAGTCGTAAGCATTTAAATAGGAGGTAAAATGTTGAACGGCATGACTTTGGGTGGACGCTACGAACTGTTGGACGTCGTCGGGGAAGGCGGGATGTCCATAGTTTACAAAGCCAGAGACAATATACTGGATCGGATTGTAGCGGTAAAGATACTTAAGGATGAATTTGCCAAGGACCAGGGATTCGTGGAGAAATTCAGGTCGGAAGCCCTGTCGGTCGCACGCATCTCCCATCCCAACATCGTCAATATATTCGATGTAGGGGTTCAAGACAGTACTCATTACATAGTGATGGAGTATGTGGATGGTCAGACCCTCAAACACCTGATCCGTGAGGAAGGGCCCCTTCCAGTGGAAAAGGCGCTCGATATCGCCATAATGGTATGTGACGGGGTTCATCACGCTCATGAAAAAGGCATAATTCATCGTGATATCAAACCCCACAATATACTTATCACTGAGCAGGGCATGGTCAAGGTGGCTGATTTCGGGATAGCCCAGGCGGTCAGCGCCGGAACTATAACCTATGGCAATAATATAGTGGGTTCGGTGCACTATTTTTCGCCGGAACAGGCCAAAGGGGAACCGATCAACCGTACCACCGACATTTATTCCATCGGATGCATCGTTTTTGAGATGGTTACCGGCAAAGTCCCGTTCAATGCCGATAGTCCCATCACCATAGCCCTGCGGCATATCAATGAAGAGCCGCCTTCGCCCCGGGCCACCAACTCCGATGTACCACCAGCCCTGGAGACAATAATCCATAAGGCGATGGCCAAACAACCAGGGCAGAGGTACCAGACCGCTAACGAGATGCGCAACGCCCTGCTTAAAGTCCAACAGGCCAGAAGCGGGGTTTTGGCTGGCGGCAAGGAGGATGCAGTGAAGACGAAGAAAAAGATGAAACCGATGGGCAAGGGCATCATCGCTATCGCTGTCCTGGGATTCCTATCCGGGATTTTTTGGATGCTGGGCGGCAATCTCTTTGGCGGCGCCGAAGTGGCGGTGCCCAATATAGTCGGCATGGATATAAACCAAGCAGACCAGGAGCTTCGCAAACTGGGCTTGATTTTGAAAGTAATTGCCCATGAAAACAATGATCAGGTAGCTCCCGATTGTATCATCACCCAGGACCCTGGCCCGGGGCGGAAGGTCAAGGCGGGGCGGGAGATAGAGGTGAAAGTCAGTGAGGGAGTTCAACAGGTCAAAGTACCGAATATAACCGGGGTTACCGTCAGCGATGCCACCACCCGGCTGTCCAATAAAGGTTTGAACCTCGGCACCCTCGACAATGTCTGGAACGAAAAATACGCCGAAGGGGTAGTGGTATCCCAAAATCCGCTTGCCGATACTACCGTGAGTGCCGGCACCAAAGTCAACCTGGAGGTCAGCAAGGGCAAACAGCCGCCCCGGACGGCCGTACCTGATGTGAAGGGACTGACCGTGGCGGAGGCTACCGCCAAACTGCAAGCCGCCAAGATGGATGTGGGGACGGTGACCCGCTCGGCCAGCACCAATTACTTCGCGGAACAGGTCGCGTCGCAGGATCCGGCCGCCGGCGGCCAGATAGAGGAAGGCACCAAGATCAACCTGGTGATCAGCACCGGTCCCGGCCCCACTGCCAAGACCCGCCGGCTGGAATTCGGGCTTCCCAACGGTAATAAGACGTACCGGGTGGTCATAAACGTCACCGATGTGCAGGGGAACCGGAAGGTTTACGACGAAAGACGCCGGGCGGGGGAGACGGTCACCGTGGGCATAACCTATTATGGTACTGGAACTGCCGAGGTTCTCCTGGACGGAACCCATTTCAGTTCCTACAACTTGCAATAATGGTCCTAGCGGGTTAAAGGAGCGGTTATGATCCCGGAACAACTGGAGGGCCTGGTTATAAAAAACTACAGCGGTTTTTACTACGTACAGGATGACACCGGTACTGTACACGCTTGTAAAGTGAGGGGCAAAGTCCGGGAAAAACTGCTCAGCGGCGACCGGGTGGTTTTTACCCCCTTGGAATTGGGACAAGGGGTTTTGGAAAGAGTGCTTCCCAGGAAAAACGAACTTTCTCGCCCCCGGGTAGCCAATATCAGCCGGGTGTTGATAGTTATGGCCTACAACCAGCCCAGACCCGACTTGAGTCTGTTGGACCGCTTGCTTTTCCTGGCCGAGTACAATAGAATCGTTCCTTATATCATACTGAACAAGTGTGACCTGGAGGGTCATGAATCGGTTGAAGAAATATTGCGGTATTATCCGCGCGTATATAAGGTTATCCGGACCTCAGCCCGGCAGGACATAGGTATCGGGGAGCTGGCCGAGGCCATCGCCGGGGAGATAGCGGTGTTTGCAGGTCCCTCGGGAGTGGGCAAGTCCCGGCTGCTGCAAAGACTCACCGGCCAGAGCGCAGTGCGGACCGGCTCGGTAAGCGCCAAAATCGGCCGGGGCAAACATACCACCCGCCATGTCGAACTTTATCCTTTGCCCCAGGGAGGGTGGATCGTTGACACCCCCGGCTTTAGTGTACTGGACCTGCCGGCCATCCGACGGGAAGAATTGACCCGCTATTTTCCTGATTTCACCGTTTACAGTGAGGCCTGCCGTTTCGGTGACTGCATCCATTATCGGGAGAGGGACTGCGGGGTCAAAACCGCTTTGGAAAACAACCAGGTGCTGCCATCCCGCTACAAAAACTATCTGGCCATGCTGGCGGAAATCATAGATAAGGAGACGATTTACTAGTGGTTTTGATCGCACCGTCGATATTGTCAGCCAATTTTGCCCGCCTGGCTGAAGACATCCAAAGGGTAGAGCGGGCCGGAGCCGACTGGCTGCATGTAGACGTCATGGATGGTCATTTCGTTCCCAACCTGACCATAGGTCAGCTGGTAGTAAAGGATATCAAAAAAGAAACCGGGCTGCTGCTGGATGTGCATCTAATGGTAGAAAAACCAGAGAACCTGATACCGGCTTTTATCACCGCCGGGGCCGATCTGATTACGGTGCATGCGGAAACCTGTCCCCATCTGAACCGCACCCTGGCCATGATAAAGGAGGCCGGGCTGCAGGCGGGCGTAGCCCTCAATCCATCGACACCCGTGATCATGGTGGAGAATGTGATCGGCGAAGTCGACCTGGTCCTGGCCATGACCGTCAACCCGGGATTCGGGGGACAGAAATTTATCGATTCGGTGCTGGCCAAGATCGGCGCTTTGCGGACGATGATCGTGAGCTCCGGTTCCGCGGCTCACCTGCAGGTTGACGGCGGCATCAACGTCGAAACCGGCAAGCTGGTGGTCAGTCGCGGCGCCGATGTACTGGTGGCCGGCTCCTTTATTTTCGGTGCCGCCGACGTTGAGAAAGCGGTACGGGATTTGAAAAACATCGCCGATTAAACAAGGCCTCGTTCGATACACGATAGAAAAAGGAATATAGATGATGCAAGACCCCCAGGTTAATTTTCACATCGAAACCTACGGTTGCCAGATGAATGTCCGCGATTCTGAAATTATAGCCGGCCTGATGGAAAGGCAGGGCCATATCGAGCAATCCCGGGCCGACCAGGCAGATATAATCATCTTCAACACCTGCAGCGTCAGGCATTCGGCCGAGAATAAGGTATACGGCAAATTAGGCGAATATATCAGACTGAAACGGCACAATCCGGAATTGATAGTCGCTTTCGGCGGTTGCATGGCCCAGTTACCGGAGGTGGTGGAGAAAGTCAAACGCCTTGGGGTGGATGTGGTCTTCGGGACCCACAACCTTCACGAGTTGCCCCATTTGATCGATGAGTACCGCCAGCACCGCCATAAAATAGTGCGGGTCTGGCCGGGCCACGGCGGCGTGATCGAGGACCTTCCTTCCCATCGCAAGGAAGGCATCGGTGCTTTTGTCAACATCATGTACGGTTGCAACAACTTCTGCAGTTATTGCATCGTCCCCTATACCAGAGGCCGGGAGAGAAGCCGCCATCCCCAGGATATAATCCGCGAGGTCGAGCAGCTGGCCGGGCAGGGATTCAAAGAAGTAACCTTTTTAGGCCAGAACGTCAATTCCTATGGCCAGGGATTGCCGGACCGGTGCAATTTTGCCGATCTATTAAGGTTGGCCGATCAAATCAAAGGAATCGCCCGGATACGTTTCACCACTTCACATCCCAAGGATATGTCGGAGGAATTGATCGAGGCCATAGCCGGGGGAGACAAGATCTGCGAGCATATCCATGTTCCTTTGCAGGCAGGCAGCGACCATGTATTGAAACTTATGAACCGCGGTTATACCCACCAGCATTACCTGCAATTGGTACGGAAGATGAGAGAACGCATTCCCGGGGTGGCCATCACCTCAGACTTGATCGTAGGTTTTCCCGGGGAAACCGAGGAGGATTTCCGGGCCACCCTGGATATGGTAAAGCAGGTTCGATTTGATGCGGCCTTCACATTTCTGTATTCAATCCGTTCCGGAACCAGAGCGGCCACCATGCCGGGACAGGTAGACCCCGCCACTAAAAAAGACCGCCTGCTGCGTCTGAATGAGTTGCAGTACCGCATCGCCCTGGAACTGAACCGCTCTTTGGAGGGCAGCGTGGAGGAAGTGCTGGTGGAAGGACCCAGCAAGACCAATCCCAGCAAGTTGACCGGCAGGACCAGAAGCAACCGTATAGTCATATTTAAAGGGCCGGAACGATTGACCGGCCGGCTGGTCAACGTCAGGATCACCACCGGCAAGACCTTCTCCCTGTTTGGCCAACTTGAGGAAGCAAATTAGAAATACGGAGGTATATCATGTCCACAGACAAGATCATTCAGATAGCCATGGAATTGGGCAACGCTATAGCCCTTTCCGAGCAGGTCCAAGCCCTCAGGGGAACCCAGACGCAGGTATTGGATGACCCACAGGCGTCCCAACTGCTGGGGACATACCAGGAAGCCCGGGCCCAATTGGAAAACAAGCTGCGGGATGGGCTGCAGATAGTCCCAGCTGAAGAAGAACGGCTGGAAACACTCCATGAGCAGCTGAACAGTCATCCCTTAATCCAGGAATTGATGACCGCCCAAGAGGGATTCAACAACCTGATGGAAAGCGTGTTTTTTATTATCAACCAGGCGGTGTCAGGTGAATGCAGCAGTGATTGCAGCACCTGCGGCGGCAGCTGTTCCCATTAAGGGGGCAGGAATCATCTGATCCATCCCCTTATATGTGCCATCGGTTACAATAGTCAGAGCCAGCCGACCACCGACTGGCTGTGGCGGAGCCCGTGAAGGAAGCGTACGCTGGTACCTTGTTGACGGGCTTTTTCGATAAGGGATGGAGCCGGACGTTCCGGACAGGGAGCCGGCCCAAATCAGGATAAGCACTGCCCGGTTAGGGCGGGGTGGTAGTATCCAGTAGTAAGCTCAGGTTTTCGGGGAGGGAAGGATATTGGCGGGCTACACGCCTATGATCGAACAATATTTGCTGACCAAGCGGGAGTACCCTGAAGAGATCCTCTTTTTCCGGCTGGGGGATTTTTACGAGATGTTTTTCGAAGATGCCCGTATCGCCTCGCGGGAATTGGATATAGTCCTGACCGCCCGCGAGGGAGGGGATGCCGATAAGATCCCCATGTGCGGGGTGCCCCATCATGCCGCCAACAACTATATAGCCCGTCTCATCGGTAAAGGATACCGGGTTGCCATCTGTGACCAGGTCGAGAATCCCAAGCATTCAGTGGGCATCGTCAAACGGGAGGTAACCCGGGTGATAACCCCGGGCACGGTCATCGATGATGCCATGCTGGATGAAGGCCGCAACAACTACCTGGCCGCTATTGTCGATGAAGAACAGGCTATCGGACTGGCTGCGGTCGATATCTCCACCGGTACCTTCGTGGTTACGGAACTCCGGGGTCCTGACCGTTTCGTCACCCTGGAGAGCGAATTGCAGCGGCTGGCTCCGGCTGAATGCCTGGTGCCGGCCGGCAGCAGCATGGATTCACTGTGGCAGGATGACTTCGCCCGCCCGGGAATGCTCCTTTCCCGCATCCAGGATGGTCTGCCCGGCCTGGATACAGCCCGCCGCTCGATTTTGGAACATTTCGGGGCGGTCTCCCTGGACGGTTTCGGCATCCAGCATTTTACCGCCGGGGTGCAGGCGGCGGCGGCCATACTTGCTTTTATCAACCGCACCCAAAAAAGTCATCTGAGTCAGATCAACTCCTTGACCGCTTATGAGAACAGCATGTTTTTGGAGATCGATTCCTCTTCCCAGCGCAACCTTGAGCTAACCGCTACTCTTTATGACAATAAAAAGGAAGGCAGCCTGCTGGGCATCCTGGACTATTGCTGCACCTCGATGGGCAAACGGACCCTGCGCCGATGGCTGGAACGGCCCCTTAAGGACATCGATGCCATAAACGGACGCCTGGATGCCGTTGGGGAACTGGTCGACCAATTGACCATGCGCCAGGATTGCCGTTCCACGCTGCAGAGAATCAACGACCTGGAGCGCCTGGCCGGCAAGATGGGCAGCGGAAACGCCCTGCCCCGGGACCTGGCAGCCCTGAAAACATCCCTGGGGGTGCTGCCGCAACTCAAAAACCACCTGGCTGCAGCAGTCAGTGATCACCTTAAATCTATAGCCGCCATGGATCCTTTGGGCGAGGTCTTCCACCTGATCGACATCAGTATCAACGAAGAAGCTCCGCCTGGTATCAAAGAAGGGGGCATCATTAAACCCGGTTACAGCCCTGAAGTGGATCAACTGAAGGAACTGGCCTCGCAGGGCAAGACCTGGCTGGTCGCTTTCGAAAACCGGGAAAGAGAACGGACCGCCATCCGTTCGCTCAAGGTAGGTTTCAACCGGGTATTCGGCTACTATATAGAGGTCAGCAAAGCCAACCTCAATCTGGTCCCTTCGGATTACATCCGCAAGCAAACCCTGGTCAATGCCGAACGCTATATAAGTCTTGAATTGAAGGAGCAGGAAGAGAAGATCCTCGGCGCCCGCGAACGGCTCCACGAGCTGGAATACGAGCTGTTCATCGATATCTGCGAACAGCTTAAACCATACATACCGGGGCTGCAGAAATGCGCCGCTGCGGTGGCGAGCCTCGACGTCCTGCAGTCGCTGGCCCAGACCGCTTATATGAATGATTACGTCCGCCCGGTACTGAGCCGCGACGGGGTAATCGATATAAGGGCGGGCCGCCACCCGGTGGTGGAAAAGTCCCTGGCCATCACCCGTTTCGTCCCCAATGATATTGAACTGGACCCTGACAAAGCCCGGTTTGGGATCATAACCGGCCCCAATATGGGGGGCAAGAGCACCTACCTCCGTCAGACCGCCCTGCTGGTGATAATGGCCCAGATGGGCAGTTTCGTACCGGCCGATGCGGCCCACATCGGGCTGGTCGACCGCATCTTTACCCGGGTGGGGGCCTCCGACGACCTTTCAGCCGGGCGCAGTACCTTCATGGTGGAGATGCTGGAGCTGGCCCGTATCATAAACAGCGCCAGCCGCGACAGTCTGGTTATCCTGGATGAGATCGGGCGGGGCACCAGCACCTATGATGGACTCAGCATCGCCCAGGCGGCCAGCGAGTACATCCATGACCATATCAAGACCAAGACCTTGTTTGCCACCCATTATCATGAGTTGACCGCCCTGGCCGATGAGCGCCCGGGAGTGGTCAACCTGTCGGTGTCGGTGCTGGAATCGGGTGATACGGTAACTTTTCTTAAAAAGGTGTTGCCCGGTCGGGCTGATAAGAGTTATGGTATCCATGTCGCCAAATTGGCGGGCATACCACCCAAAATCATCAACCGGGCTTATGAGATCCTGCACGGATTGGAAAAGGAGCGTACTGCCCCCAAGCGGGCAGCCCAACAGCTTACCCTGTTCGATTCCGCCGGCAGTCCGATCCTGGAAGAGCTGGAGTGTGTGAAAATAGATGATATCAGTCCCCGCGACGCGTTGACCCTGCTGTACCGCTGGCAGGATCAGCTCAAGCAGGAGCGCAATTAAGGAGGTGCGACCAATGTTGATCGGTATCGATGTAGGCGGGACGTTTACCGACGGGGTGCTGTTGTCCGGCACCAAGGTAGCCGCCACCGTTAAACAGCCTACCAATAATGCGGATTTGAAGGGAACCATAATGGAGGTGCTGGACCGCCTGATGACAGGACAGGACGGCAACAAGGTCAAGCGGGTGGTTTTGAGTACCACCCTGGTCACCAATATGCTGGCCACCGGCAATTTGCCGGGCACAGCGTTGCTGCTGCTGCCCGGACCAGGCCTGCCCCTGGACGCATATCGGCTTTTCCCGGATACCCTTTTCCTGCCGGGCAGCATCGACTTCCGGGGCCGGGTGACCGAACCGCTGGTGCCGGCCGAAGTTGAATCGGCCGCTGACCAGATCGCTGCCCGTGGTATCGAGAAGGTAGCCATCGTATCGAAATTTTCCAACCGCAACAGTGAACTGGAAAGGCAAGCCCGGGATATAATCAGCCGCAAATACCCTCACCTGGAAATAGCCCTGGGCAGCGATATCGCCGGCCAGTTAAACTTCCGGCGACGCCTGGTGACCACCTACTACTCGGTTATGACCCAGGCGGTATGGCAAGGCTTTATCGGGGAGATCGCCGCCGCCCTCATGGCCCGCGGAATCATGGCGGAGGTGGATATTTTGAAGGCGGATGGCGGGACCATGTCCCTGGCACTTTCCGGCGCCCGCCCCTGTGAAACGGTCTTTTCCGGGCCGGCAGCCAGCACCATGGGAGCAGTAGCCCTCACATCCAACCCCCATAATTCGGTTATCATCGACATCGGCGGCACCACCTCGGATATCTCGCTGCTGATCGACGGTGAACCTCTTCATGCTTCCAAGGGAGCCAAGATCCAGGGACATTATACCCATATCAAGGCCTTTTCAGTATGCTCGCTGCCTCTCGGGGGGGATAGCCCCCTCACCATCGACAAGGGGAGCATAAGGGCGGAGATGACCAGGCGGGGCAACGCCGCTTGTTTCGGAGGTGCCGAACCTACCGTAACCGATGCCTTCAATTATCTGTATGGATTGCGGATAGGTGATCCCGATTTATCACAGCAGGCTCTGGCAGCCCTGTCCGACCAGGCGGGGATGGATTTAAAGGATGTGTGCCTCCAAGCGGAGACCATCGTTATCGGCCAGCTGCAGGAAGCCATCACCGGCATGTTCCGGGAATGGGAGGAAGAGCCGGCCTACCGGGTCTGGGAGGTGGTCCATGGGCGCAAGTTTGACTTTCAAGAGATCGTCGGCATCGGGGCCGCATCCGCCGCCATCATCCCGGCACTGGCCCGCACCATGCAGGTGGGATACACCATCCCCGACTTCGCCCCAGTAGCCAACGCCCTGGGGGCATGTGTGGCCCGGCCCACTTTGACGGTAAAAATCCACATCGATACCCAGAACGGCTATTGGGTCATGGACCAGGAGGGCCGGGGAGGAGAAGTGAAGACCGGGCGCGATATGCAGATGACGGAGGCCCTCGAACTGGCCCGCCGTAATTTGCAGCAACTGGCCCTGGACCGCCACATGCAGGATTATGCCGATGAAGCGGAAGTCTTCCTGCAGGAACAGTTCAACGTGATCAGGGGGTGGAGCACCTCCGGCAAGATATTCGATGTCGGGGTACAGATCCCACCCGGATTGATTAAGGAGTACCAGGGGGTGAGCAAATGAAACAGACTGGATTGGTTTTCTTTCCGGCCTTCGATTGGGCCATTTCACCGACCCATCCTGAACGGGAAGAGCGGCTTCTATACACCCGCGACCAACTGTTCGAAGAAGGAGTAATGGACCTTCCCCAGATCCGGGAATATAAGAGCGGTCTGGCTACCCATAAGGATATTGCCCGGGTCCACTTCTGCGTTCCCAATGTCGATGCCCAAATAACCGAGGCCCATCTGGTATCAGCTGGTTCCGCCCTGGTTATCGCCGATGCGGTGATGAACCGGGAGATAAAAAACGGCTTTGCCCTGGTCCGTCCCCCCGGACACCACGCCATGACCGTAGCCCACGGTAACCGCGGTTTCTGTAACATCAACAACGAGGCCATCATGGTCGAGTACCTGCGTAAGAAATACGGCTTGCGCAAGATAGCCATCGTTGATACCGACGTCCATCACGGCGATGGGACCCAGGAGATATTCTGGCACGACCCGGATATACTTTTCATCTCCTTCCACCAGGACGGGCGGACTCTCTACCCGGGGTCCGGATTTATGGATGAATTGGGGGGGCCGCTCGCCTACGGCACCACCATCAACATCCCACTGCCGCCCAATACCAATGATGCCGGCATCCACTACCTGCTCGACAATCTGGTGATGCCGCTGCTGGATGAATTTCAACCGGAACTCATCGTCAATTCTGCCGGCCAGGACAACCATTACAGCGACCCACTGGCCAACATGGCCTTTTCCGCCCAGGGCTACGCGGTATTGAATCAAAAGCTGGCCCCGGACATCGCGGTCCTGGAAGGCGGCTACTCGGTCGAGACCGCCTTGCCCTACGTCAACCTGGGCATAATCATGGCCATGGCCGGTATCGATTACTCCAACCTGAGAGAACCTGATTATTCGCCGGCGCGGTTAGGCAAGAAATCAGGTTCCCAGGATTATTTCAACCAGATCATAAATACCCAGCTGGCCAATTTCCGGGGGAGAGAAGCCAAAATCCAGAATTACCGCGATCGCTTTCCCGATGATTATGCCTATAGTCAACAGATCTATTATGATACCGATGGCATCAGCGAACAGCAGATGGTCCGCCTGCGGATGTGCGGGGATTGCCCCGGATACCGTACTATCCAGTCCAGCGCCCGTCACCCCGGCTGGGACAATTATGAGGTATTCTGCATCACCGTCCCCCTGTACAGTTGCCCTAAATGCCAGGAGGATGGCCGGCGCCTCTATGACGAGATGTGCGGGCGCGGCGGAACCTTTGACTATATATATCTGCAGGACCGGGCCCATGACGTGTTCCGCAGCATGAACCCCGGCCACCAAATGGAAACGGTATTGTAACCATGACGATCAAGCTGCTGGATGACCACCTGATCAACAAGATCGCCGCCGGAGAAGTGATCGAAAGACCGGCTTCGGTGGTAAAGGAGCTGGTGGAGAACGCCATCGACGCCGGCAGCCGGCGGATAGCGGTTCAGATAGCCGGCGGCGGCATCGCCCGCATCGAGGTGGCGGATGACGGCCAGGGCATTCCCGCCGACCAGGTGCGGATGGCATTTGAACGGCATGCCACCAGTAAGATCGGCCGGGAAGATGACCTGTTGAGCATCGCCACCATGGGATTCAGGGGGGAGGCCTTGCCCAGCATCGCCTCGGTCAGCCGGCTGGAATTGTACACCCAGCATGGCCAGGAGGCAGGGACTAGGATATCCCTGAGCGGGGGCCGGGATATCGTTCAGGATAACGCTCCCACCGCCCCGGGTACCAAAGTGGTTGTCACGGATTTGTTTTTCAACACCCCGGCCCGTAAGAAATTTTTAAAATCGATGGTCAGCGAGGCCATCCAGGTGCACGATATGATGTGCCGCCTGGCCCTAGCCCGACCTGATATATCTTTCAGCTATGCCAACGAGAAAAAGCTCTATTTTAAAACCCCCGGCAGCGGAGATCTCAGGGATACGGTGGTCGCCATCTACGGCCGTGATTTCGCGGAACATTTCATCGCTGTCGATTGGCAGGGAGAGCGGTACCGGGCGCGGGGATTGATATCCAAACCGGAATTCCGCCGTTTGAATCGGAAGAACCAATTGTTTTACGTCAACGACCGCCTCATCAAAAGCCCCCTCTTGGCCCGGGCCGTTGACGAAGGTTATCGCGGTTTCCTGCTGGCCCGGGAATACCCGGCGGTGTTTCTCTACCTATATCTGCCGGCGGGAGAGGTGGATGTAAACGTTCACCCCCAGAAGACCGAGGTCAGATTCCGCGACGATAAAGCCATCTTCCAGCTGGTCAGCCAAGCCCTCAAGGCTGCCCTGGGCGGACCTCAACCGCTGGATGGTCACCGGATTGAGAACCCTTCCCGGTTCTCTCCGCCATATAACCGGGCCCAACCCGGGTGGTACCGGCCCCATGACCCGCAACCGCTGTTCATCGCCGAAACCGGACCCCAGCCGACCGATACCCGCCGGGTGAGCGGTACCGAATGGGAGGGTCCGGATTACGGCCGCCGCCAGCCGGATGCCGATCTGGTGGTTATCGGCCAGTGCTTCGACGGGTATATTATTGTTGAACAGGGAGATTCGATCTGGCTGGTCGACCAGCATGCCGCCCATGAGCGCATAATCTACAATCGGCTGCGGCAACCGGACCGGGGTCAAACCGGCGTTGGACAGGTGCTGGCCTTCCCACAGGTCTTCGATCTATCCCGGTCCGCCATGGATATACTTGAAAACCACCTGGACGTGTTCCGGGAAGCAGGCTTCGACCTGGAACCGCTGGGACCGGATTCAGTCATCCTGCGGACCGCCCCGCCGGCACTGCAGGGACAGGAGGTGGAGTTCATCAATGAATGTCTGGATGTCCTGGGCGGTGAAAAATTGCTCGATTTCAAGGATGAGATCTATGCCATGATGGCCTGTAAACAGGCGGTAAAAGCTGGGGACCGGTTGTCGCGGGCGGAAATGATGCTGCTTATCGATGAACTGCTGCAGAACCGGGATTTCCGAAATTGTCCCCATGGGCGCCCGACATTGGTCGAAATCAGCCGCCCGGAGCTGGAGAAGCGTTTTAAGAGGAAATAGGCATGAAGTTCGTGGTTACAACCACCCAATCGCAAGAGGATATAATCCCAGTTTTGAGGGAATTCATAGCCGCCACCGGATTCGATTTCGTTCCCCGCCGCCGCCGGGGACTGGCCGACATCGCCAGGGAACGGGGCGCCGACGGGGTGATTGTATGGGAAGCGACCGGCCCGGTGCTCAATATCCAGGGGGAGAAGCTTTTCTTCCACCCCGGCATGGCCAAAAGCCGAATCGCCGCCTACCGGAAAAAGGGCCAGGAAGACCTCCTGATCAAGGCCTGCCAACTGCAGCCGGGCTGGAGTTTTTTAGACTGCACCCTGGGCATGGGCGCCGACGCCATAGTAGCCTCTTATTTTTCCCGTACCGGCCGCATCACCGGATTGGAATCGGAAGCTGCGATAGCTGCGGTGATAGGCTGGGGGATGAAGATGTATGCCGGCCGGATGGCCTGGCTCAACCAAGCCGTCAACCGTATCGAAGTGATCTGCAGCCGCCATCAGGATTACCTGCAGCGACTGCCGGAGCGAGCATACGATATCGTCTATTTCGACCCTATGTTCGAACAGCCGGTACTCAAAAGCCAGCCCCTGAATCCCCTGCGCAAACTGGCCAATCCCCAATCGCTTGACCCCGCCGCGGTCCAACAGGCCTGCCGGGTGGCACGCCGCCGGGTGGTCATGAAAACCCAGGCCGCCAGCGGTGAGATCGAACGCCTGGGAATGCAGAAGGTCCCCGGCAGCCGCCACAACCCCATTACCTATGGGGTAATCGATACATAGGTATAAAATCACAAGCGAGGAATCCACGCATGTACAAATTGGTGGCCCTGGTAGGTCCTACCGCAGTAGGCAAAACCGAAATATCCCTCCAGGTGGCCGAAAAGATCGGAGCGGAGATAATATCCTGCGATTCGATGGCGGTTTACCGGGGTATGGATATAGGCACCGCCAAGCCGGCGGTCGGGGAGCGGCAAAGAGTGGCCCACCATATGATCGACGTCATCGACCCGGACGTTGATTTCACCGTGGCTGATTACCAGCGCCAGGTCAAAGGATTGATCGAGTCGATCCATGACCGGGGCCGGCTGCCGCTGCTGGCCGGGGGGACCGGGCTTTATTACCAGGCGGTAGTCGACGATTATAATTTCTTCCCGGTGGAATCGCTGCAGCCGATACGGCAGGGGCTGGAGCAACAATGCGATGAAGACGGTTTGAGCCATCTGTTGGGCCGTTTGCGGGAGGTAGACCCCGACTATGCGGCCAAAGTGGGACCTAATGATCGTAAGCGCATCATCCGCGCCCTGGAGGTCTATGAACTGACCGGGCAGTCTTTCTCATCCCTGCAAACCAACCGGCCGGGCGCTTACCATCTGGCCGCGGTGGGTCTGTACCTGGATCGGGCCCGGCTATATGCCCGCATCGAGGACAGAGTTGACCAAATGATAGGGGCGGGGCTGGTCGAGGAGGTCATCCGCCTGCGCTCGCAGGGGTATCATGCCGGGCTCAATGCCATGCAGGCCCTCGGTTACAAGCAGGTGTGGGCCTACCTCGAGGGTCGACTCGATTATGAAGCGATGGTCAAGGCTATCAAAGACGAAACCCGCCGTTTCGCCAAGCGTCAATATACCTGGTTCAATAAGGACCGGCGCATCCGCTGGGTCGACGTGGGGGCTTATGACGATATCGGGATCCTGGTCGGGAAGATTTGTGAAATTATGGATGGACAATTGTTGAATGCATAGAATATAATCTTAGCATTAGTGAAAAATAATTTAACTAGATTAGTGGAGGCTATTACCTTGTTAAATAAAAGTCAGTTCAATCTGCAGGACGCATTCCTCAACCAGGTCAGAAAGGATAAGATTTTAGTAACCATATATCTGGTCAATGGTTTTCAGATAAGAGGTATGGTGAAGGGATTCGATAATTTTACAGTCGTCGTGGAACTGGATGGCAAACAGCAATTGGTGTATAAGCATGCCATATCGACCGTAGCACCTATGAAACCGATAAGCATCATGGTCATGGAAGCCAAACCGGAGCAGGAGAAGGCCTGATTCAGCAGCCAGGAGTGAAAAGAGATCGGTAACGCTCCCTTGGTCTACCCGGGGGGCTTTTATTATGGATTTTTAACCCCCTAATGGCGACAGGCCCGGAACTGTGTCAATGCGGTCGGGTTTGACCGGTTAAACCCAAAACGTCTACACAGTGTCACCACTCCAGTCCTATTTTCATATATATAGGGTAGAATAAACTGGAATGGTGATGAGAATGGAAATATCCATGCGCTTTAGAAATGAAGCGGTCGCAGCCGTAAGCAGCAGCGCCGAGCAGTATTCCGCTCCCTCGAGTTTCGCTAAAACCGATGCCTTTTATGAGCTGGAGCAACTGATCGGTCTCAAAAAGGTCAAAAGAACCATCGCGGAAATCACCGCTTTTGCCCTGATTCAAAAGCAGAGGGACGCCAAGGGATTGAAGTCATGTCCCACCGTACTGCACGCTATCTTCAAAGGCAATCCGGGTACCGGCAAGACCACCGTGGCCCGGATAATGGGCAGCATCTACCGTGACATCGGCATCTTGAATCGCGGCCACTTGGTGGAAGCGGAAAGAGCCGACCTGGTGGGCGAATATATAGGCCATACCGCCCAGAAGACCAAGGAGATGATCAAGAAATCCCTTGGGGGAGTGCTGTTCGTGGACGAGGCCTATACCCTGGCCCAAGGCGGCGAAAAGGACTTCGGCAAAGAGGCCATCGCCACCCTGGTCAAGGCGATGGAGGACCAGCGCAATAACCTGGTGGTTATTTTGGCCGGGTACTGCCAAGAGATGGATTTTTTCATGAGGTCCAACCCCGGCCTGCGTTCCCGTTTCCCGCTGCAGATCGATTTTGCCGACTACGAGAGCGAGCAGCTTTTCCGCATCGCGCTGCAGATGTATGCAGAACGGGACTATGAACTGAGCAGCAAATGCCGGTGGCGATTGAAAGCCAGGCTGGACGAATTCGTCAAACGCCGTCATCCCCACAGCGGCAATGCCCGCTATGTGCGCAACCTGGTGGAGAAATCGCTGCGGCTGCAAGCCCTGCGCATAGTGGATGCCGAGGTTTTGACCCGCCGCGACCTAATGACCATCGAAGAGATTGACCTGCCCGATGACGCTGAGCTGCAGATTTAGTCTCTATACCGACCGCAGAAAGTAGGTAACGATTTGGATGCCCTGGGTTTGATCCGCAGCGCCGAGCATGCCCTGCGGGACGTTTATGCACAGTATGAAGATATCGCCTTTCGTAATCAGGCCAAAGTTCTGAAGGCTTTTCAAAACCGCAAGGTCCGGGAGAGTTATTTCGCCCCTTCATCAGGGTATGGTTACGGTGATCAGGGGAGGGACGAGCTGGAGAGTATATATGCCCAGGTGATGGACACGGAGGAAGCCATGGTCCGCTCCCAGATAGTGTCGGGGACCCATGCCATCAGCGCCTGCCTGGCCGCCCTGCTGCAACCGGGCCAGCAGATGCTTGCGGTGGCTGGAACCCCCTACGACACTCTTACCCGGGTGATCGGCAAAGATGAGCCAGGCCCAGGCACCCTTATCGCCCGGGGTATCAAATATGACGAGGTGGCCCTGGACAGCAGTGGCCGGCCCGATTACCAGGCCATTGCTGCCCGGGTGAATGCCGATACCCGTGTGGCCCTGATCCAAAGATCCCGCGGTTATAGTCTCCGGCCATCGCTGCGGGTAGGAGATATTGCCGAATTGATCGGCATCATCCGGGCCGCCAATTCTGCTACCATCATATTTGTGGATAATTGTTATGGAGAATTCACCGATACACAGGAGCCTTCGTCGGCAGGCGCGGACCTGATGGCCGGCTCTCTTATCAAAAACCCGGGCGGAGGGCTGGCGCCGGCGGGGGGATACATAGCCGGGTGCCGGGAACTGGTAGAGGAAGTAGCTTATCATCTTACCGCCCCCGGACTGGGCAAGGCGCTGGGGGCCAGCCTGAGCGATAAACGCAACCTCTATCAGGGGTTTTTTCTGGCTCCCCATACGGTTCTGCAGGCTATGAAAGGCAGCCTCCTGCTGGCTTACGTATTCCGTGAGCTTGGTTACGAAGTATTTCCCGGACCGGATGAGCCCCGCGGCGATATCGTCCAGGCAGTGCGCCTGGGCAGCGCCGAACAGGTTATCCGCTTCTGCCAGACCGTGCAGAACAGTTCCCCGGTTGACAGTGACGTGCGCCTGGAATATGGAGCGGTACCCGGATACCAGGATCGCATCGTCATGGCCGCCGGCACTTTCGTGCAGGGATCATCCATCGAGATTTCCTGCGATGCACCGCTGCGGGAACCTTATGTGGCCTATTGGCAAGGGGGCCTTTGCTACGAACACTGCCGCCTGGCGGTCCAAAACCTGGCAGAAGCATTTTCTCGGTAAATCAGTATTGGGAGGGGATTGAGAAGTGGACACAGCAGTTCTGATCATCGCCTTGTTGTTCATACTGGTCGGCATCGCCGGCACTTTTCTGCCGGTCCTGCCCGGGGTGGCGATGATCTTCGCAGCTATCGCCGCTTACGGTTGGTATGAAGGTTTCCGGACCATAACCGCCGGATACTTGATGATACTGGCCGGGCTGACCGTTTTATCGATGCTGGTCGACTATCTCTCCGCCTATCTGGGAGCCAAATACTATGATTCCAGCCGGTTGGGGATGTGGGGCGCGGTGCTGGGCAGCGTGGTAGGCCTGTTCCTGTTTCCTCCCCTGGGGATAATAGTCTGTCCCTGGCTGGGGGCGGTAGGCGGTGAACTGATCCAGGGCCACGATTTTCAGAAGGCCATGAAATCCGGTCTGGGGGCCGTCATCGGGCTTTTTTCCGGTATCGCCTTCAAGATCGCCATCGGGATAGGTATGCTGATCTCGTTCCTGGTATTGATCTTCTGATTGCGGGCACCAGTATAATATGCTAATCTTTCTGAGTCATTCCGACATAATACAGGAGGTAATAACTTGTGGACAGGGAAGAGATCTTCACAATAGTGAAGGCCGAAAACGTAAAATTCATCCGCCTGCAGTTTACCGACATCCTGGGGGTATTCAAGAGCATATCGATAACCGTCGATCAATTGGGTAAAGCCCTCGACGGGGAGTTGATGTTCGACGGTTCATCCATCGAAGGATTTGTGCGCATCGAGGAATCGGATATGTATCTGCGCCCCGACCTGGACACATTTCTGGTTCTCCCCTGGATAAGCCCCAACTCGACCAGCAAGATGGCCCGGCTGATCTGTGACGTATTCGATCCCTACGGCAATCCCTTCGAGGGTTGTCCCCGCCATGCCCTTTCCCGGGTGCTGGCCGAGGCCCGCGACATGGGGTACACCATGCAGGTCGGCCCGGAACCAGAATTTTTCCTGTTCCGGGTCAACGAAGATGGCACCCCTACCTTGAAAACCCAGGACAAAGCCAGTTATTTCGATTTGCCCCCGGTGGATAAGGGCGAGGAAGCCCGCCGCGACATGGTCGAGACTCTGCAGAGCATCGGTTTCGAAATCGAGGCCGCCCACCATGAAGTCGCCCCGGGTCAGCATGAGATAGACTTCAAATATATGGAGGCCTTGAAGACGGCCGACAATATAATGACCTTCCGGATAGTCGTGCGGACCGTGGCCCAGCGCCATGGCCTGCATGCCACCTTCATGCCCAAACCGGTATACGGAATCAGTGGGTCGGGGATGCATATGCATGTATCGCTTTTTAAAGGGGAACAGAATGCCTTTTACGATCCCGACCAGGAAGATGGGTTGAGCGATGCCTGCCGCCATTTCATAGCCGGCGTTCTCAAACACGCCCCGGCTATCTCGGCTATCACCGGCCCTACCGTAAATTCTTATAAAAGGCTGGTGCCCGGTTACGAGGCCCCGGTTTATATCGCCTGGTCCCACCGCAACCGCAGCCCATTGATCAGAATTCCAGCCAAGCGGGGGATGAGCACCCGATTGGAGGTGCGCAGCCCCGATCCCAGCTGCAATCCTTACCTTGGCATGGCCGTGTTATTGAAAGCGGGATTGGAAGGTATCCGCCTCAAGTTGGAGCCCCCGGCCCCGGTCGAACAGAACATCTATGAGATGGACCTGGCCAGCCGCATCGAACAGGGTATCTCTTCATTGCCGGAAAACCTTTTCGAAGCCCTGAAAGAACTGCGCCGGGATCAGCTCATCCAGGATGCCCTGGGACCGCACATCTTCTCCCGCTTCGTCAAAGCCAAAACCACAGAATGGGAGAATTACAGTTCCCGGGTTTATGATTGGGAATTGAACGAGTACCTGGAAAAGTTCTAGCTGGCAACATAAACGGCAAAGCCACCCGGGGTGCGCCAGCGACGGCCCGGGTGGCTTTTCATCTTGGTTGGCCTTTATTCCTACATGTGCCGCAAAAGACCGGTAACCTTGCCCAGGATGGCCACTTCCGGAGCGATTATGGGCTCCAGGGCGCTGTTCTCCGGTTTCAACTCGATATATCTATCCCGCTTGTAATAACGTTTGACGGTGGCCTCATCTTCCAGCATGGCCACCACTATTTCGCCGTTGGCAGCATTGGCCTGCTCGCGCACTATCAGGTAATCCCCGTCGAAGATACCGGCCTCGACCATGCTGTCGCCCTTGACCTTAAGGATATAATGGTTGCCAGAGCCCACGAATTCGACCGGCAGGGGATAATAGCCTTCGATGTTCTCAGTGGCCAGGATGGGCGTTCCGGCCGCTACATGCCCTACCACCGGCAGGGATATGGTAGCCAGATCCGGCGAGGCACCATGACCGGCGGGGATGATGGTCCGGGGTTTGGCCGGGTCTTTCGTGATATAGCCCTTCTCTTCCAACTGGACCAGGTGGGCGTGGACGGTGGAGCTCGATTTTAAACCGACCGCCTCCCCGATCTCCCTCACTGAGGGGGGATAACCCTTGGTCTTTATACGTTCCTGGATGAATTCCAGGATGAGTCGTTGCCTTTTGTTCAGTGGAGACGAACCTGGCATGTTAAATCCCCCCGATATTTTTGGTTAGATTATAGCACAAGCCAGGTAAACTTGGAAACACATGTTCGCAGTTTATAACGCCGCCATTACCTTTGCCCCTTCCGCATTCTGGTAGACCTGGCTCAAAAGCTGTACCGGGTGAACCAAGCGAGCCGGCAGTCCGCGCCGGCTGACCCCATGGCGCAGCTGCATCATGCAGCTGGGACAGCAGGTAGCGATCAGTTCGGCTTTAGCCGCCTCGATATTGTCCATCTTCTTGTCCAGGATCTGCATGGACAGGTCGTAATGGGTGAGGCTGAAGGTCCCCGATCCCCCGCAGCAGCGGTTGGCGTCTTTCATTTCCACCAGTTCCACCCCGGGAATCCGCCGCAGCAATTCACGGGGTTCGTCTTTGATGCCCTGGGCGTTGGCCAGGTGGCAGGGGTCATGATAGGTAACCCTTACCCGGGGGGCTTGCTCATCGGCGGGGGGGCGGACATCCAGGACATGGATCAAAAAATAGGTCAGGTCCATGACTTTGGCTGCAAAAGCCTGGGCATCAGCCCGGTATTTGGTTTCGCCCAGAAGCAGTTCCATATTTTTAGCCGCCAGGGTCGAGGAACAGGAAGCGCAATCGGTGACGATATAGTCAAAATCATACTTCTGGAATGCTTTTATATTTTCGATGGCCAACTGCCGGGCGGTTTTCATCTTGCCGTTGGCAATGTGCGGCAGACCACAGCATTTCATGCCCGGCGGGATTATTACCTCGCAGCCGTTGCGGGTCAGGACATCCACGGTAGCCCTGGCGACCTCCGGATTTAACAGATCGGTGGCACAGCCCAGGAAATAGCCAACCGTGTATTTTTTTTCGCCCACCGCCGGGTTGACCGCCGCTATCTGTCTGCGGGCCGAGCGGAAGGGGACGCCGGTCAATATCTTCTCCGCCTTGGACATGTCGCCGGGCAGGAGTTTGGTCAAGCCCAGTTTTCTGCCCAGGGACTGGGCCCCGCTAGCCTGGGCGCCCCAGATCATCCGTACCACATTTTTCAGATAGGCGGGATTGGTCCACATGGTGTCGAAGATCATATCCTTGGCCAGGCTGGGATTATGGTTGTAAATGTAGGAGCGGGCCGCGGCGTTCAGTTCATGGATGTCGATGCCGGAGGGGCAGTTGATGCTGCAGGTCTCGCACATCAAGCAGTTGGTCAGACGGTCGTATACCTTCTGCTCCGGGGCCACCGTACCGTCTCTCAACATCTGTACCATAAAAACGTGCCCGCGGGGGGCCACGGTCTCATTGCCTATCTCCGCGAACACCGGACAAACACTGCGGCATTTGCCGCAGCGCACACATTTCATCAATTGCTCCTTGACCGGAGGCAATTCCTTAAATTCCATTATCACTATCTCCCTAAAACTAAGCGGTGATAAATGCCGCCACTAGATCAATTTGCCCGGGTTCATAATACCTTTAGGGTCAAAAGCCTGTTTGGTTCGCAGCATGTATTCATGGGCGATACCGTGCTCCAGCGGCGCATAACGGCGGCGCACTGCGCCGACCCCGTGCTCCCCGGTAGTGGTGCCCTCCATCTCGATGGCCAACAGGTGGATCTCATCCACCAATTGCAGGACTTTCTCGACCTCGACCGGGTCTTCGGGATTAATGACCGGGGCGGTGTGAACATTGCCATCCCCGATATGCCCATAGTTGACTACCTGTATACCATATTTTTGGCCTAATCCGCGGATAGCCCGCAGTACGTCGGCTACCCGGGAGATTGGCACGCTGATGTCCTCGCCGGCGAAAATACGGCTGCCGTCGGCCCGAACCCGGGAGGCGGCGGCGGCGGTAACGCTGCGCCCTTCCCACAATTGAGCCATCCTTTGGGGATCGGTGGACCATTCCACCAAACGCGCTCGCTTGCCGGCCACCTCTTTGATGATATCGCCTTCAAATTCCACGCTGGGGGGATTGCCATCCACCTCGAACAGCAGAATGGCTTCGGCCTCCGGCAGATTGATGTGGGGCTTGAATTCGTTGACCGCCTTGATGGCCGAACCGTCCAGGATCTCGATGCCGGAGGGAAGGATGCCGGCCTGGTAAACGTCCAGGACCGTGGCTGGCGCGTCGTCGAGCCGGTCGAAAACCGCCATGGCGATGCCCCGGGCTTGGGGTTTGGGAAAACACCGGAGCCGGATCTTGGTTATAACCCCCAGCACCCCTTCCGAACCCACCATGAGTTTGGTCAGATTGAGGCCGGAGACATTTTTTATGGCGCGTGATTTCATACCGCCGGTAGTCATAACATCACCATTGGGGGCTACCACTTCCAGGCCCAGCACATACTGCTCGGTCGTGCCATATTTGACCGCCCGCAGCCCGGAGGCATTGTTGGCCACCATGCCGCCGACGGTACACATCAGGCTGCTGCCCGGGTCGGGGGGAAAGAACAGGTTGTATTGGGCCAGTTCATTGTTGAGCTCGGCGTGTATCACCCCAGGGCGGACCACCACCTGCATATTCTTCTGGTCTATCTCCACTATCTCGTTCCATTGCGACAGGTCCAGGACGATGCCGCCCTCTACCGCCACGCATCCGCCCGTCTCACCGGTGCCGGCCCCGCGGGGGACGATGTTGACTTCATTGGCCCAGGCGAACTGCATGATCTTCTGGACCTCTTCGGTCGACTTGGGGAATACCACCGCATAGGGGGAGGTATTCTCCAATTTGGTTAAAAAGGAACTGTCGTAGGAATAATACATTAAATCAAGCTCATCGCTCAGCAGCCGGTCCCTGCCGAACATTTTGAGCAATTCTTTCTGTATAGCCGCCTTATCCAAGCTATCACTCTCCTGCATATGATAAAGTTAAACAGGGACGCGAGTCCAGTGCCTATTATAGCACAAGAATTTTTCCGTCTGGGGTATACAATCACCGGCCAGAAGATAATTTGCTTTTCTGGAGGATGAGAAATAAACTAATATCTGGGACTTGTACCAACCCCAAGTAAATAGGTGATATGTTGTGAAATTCGATTTGGCATACGGGAAAACCCACCTGACCCTGGACCTGGACCCGGTCCACCTGTTGGCGGTCCTGGAACCGCGCCCCCTGCCTGTCACGGTCGATGGGCGGGACTTGGTGGAAAGGGCTCTGGCCCATCCGCTGGGCTGTGCCCGGCTGGGGGAGATAATCAGGCAGAAACAGGCCCGCAACGCAGTCATCGTGGTCAACGATATAACCCGCCCCACCCCCTATGAAACCATGCTGCCTCCGCTGCTGGCGGAGATCGGGGCAGCCGGCATAAATGATAAACATACCACTATGATCGTAGCCACCGGTATCCACCGCCCCCATACGGAAGCCGACAACCTGGCCGTCTTTGGCGGGGGAATCTGCCGCCGCTACCGGATCGTCAACCATGATTGCGACCACAACCTCATTTCGTTGGGACAGTTGTCCAATGGGATGGAACTGGTAATCAACCGTACCGCGGCTGAGGCCGACTTGCTGGTGACCACCGGGGTGGTGGGGCTGCACTATTTTGCCGGCTACTCCGGGGGACGCAAATCCATCCTGCCGGGGATAGCCTCCCGCCCGGTGATCGAAGCCAACCACCGGATGATGAGCGACCCGCGCGCCTGTCTGGGCAACTACCGGGATAACCCGGTCAGTGATCTGATGCTGGAAGCCGCTTATCGGGCCGGGGTCGACTTCATCCTCAATGTGGTCACCCATTCCAAGTATGATGTGGCTTTCTGCGCGGGCGGGGAGGTCCGGCAGGCCTGGCTGGCGGCGGTCGAGTTCTGTGAGGACCTGACCACCATCCCTATCACCGCCCGGGCCGACATCGTAGTAGCCAGCTGCGGCGGGTACCCTAAAGACATAAATATGTACCAGGCCCAGAAGGCCCTGGACGCGGCGGCCCTGGCCGTAAAGCCAGGTGGAACCATCATCCTGGCCGCCGAATGCTGCGAGGGCTTGGGTGAAGATGTCTTCCGGGATTGGATCGAAACAGCCGCCTGCCGCCAGGATATAGTCGATCGTTTTCACCGCCGCTTCGAACTGGGCGGCCATAAGGCCTACGCCATCTGCCGCACCCTTGATCAAGCCGATATAATACTGGTCAGCAGCATGGATGCCGATCAGGTACGCCGTCTCTTCATGACCCCGGCCGACAGCCTGGAACAGGCTCTGCAAACGGCCCGGCTGCGGCACGGCGGGCAGGCCACCATAATCTTGATGCCGGAGGCACCCAAACTGGGAGTTAAATTGGTTGGCGGCGAATAATCATTCTTTTCGTGCCATAAAGATATAAAAAGCCAAAGGAGACCTGCATGTACAAAGATTTGCTAAAATTATTGCCCGCAGCCAGCGTAAGTTTCGACGAACCCATGAGCAACCATACCACCTTCAAGATCGGGGGGCCGGCCGATGTCCTGGTGACCCCCCACTCCATCTATGAATTGACAACCACCCTGGAATATTGCCTGGCCCGACAGGTTCCCTGGATGGTTATCGGCGCCGGCAGCAACCTGCTGGTGCGGGATAAAGGCATCCGCGGGGTAGTCATCCAGATCTCCCAGCTCAATTCCATCCAGATTTACGATGAGCAGGTTTATGCCGAAGCAGGGGCGCGGTTGTCGGAAGTCGCCAATACCGCAGCGGCTTTCAATCTTACCGGCCTGGAATTCGCCGAGGGCATCCCCGGCAGCCTGGGCGGGGCAGTGGTCATGAACGCCGGCGCCTATGACGGGGAGATGGCCGATGTACTGCTCGAAGTGGAGGCCATCGGTCCCAGCGGCGAACGCAAGACATTCCGCCCCAATCAGATGAACCTGGGCTATCGCCAGAGCATATTCCAGCATAACACCTACATCGTGGTGGCCGCCCGGCTCGGTCTCAAAACCGGAGAGGAGCAGGATATCATCGCCAAGATGAAAGATTATTCGGACCGCCGCTGGGAAAAGCAACCTTTGGAATATCCCAGTGCGGGCAGCGTTTTCCGCCGGCCGCCGGGTCACTTCGTGGGGCCGATGATCGAGGCCTTGGGCCTGAAGGGGTATTCCATCGGCGGGGCTCAGGTATCCGCCAAACATGCCGGATTTATAATCAACACCGGCGGGGCTACGGCCGGGGATGTACTGCAATTGATAGCCACTGTCCAGGAAAAAGTGGCCGACCATTATGGCATCCACCTCCACACCGAAATCCGGATTGTGGGTGAGCCATAACCATGTCTGCCGCCACCCGGTCCGGCCGCGTCATCCTGTCGACCTTGAACGCCACCTACCTGCATACCAGTCTGGCCCTGCGCAGCCTGCAGGCATTCAGCCGTCCCCGGACCACTTGGACCATTGGGGTGATGGAATTCACCATCAACCAAAAACCCAGTGACATCCTGGCTGAGCTATACCTGCAGCAGCCTGCCGTACTGGCTTTTTCCTGCTATATCTGGAACATAGAACCCGTCTTGAAGCTGTGTAACGATTATAAAAAGGCCGACCCGACAACCGTAATCATCCTGGGCGGGCCCGAGGTCTCCTCCGACCCTGGACGGATCCTGGAACAAAACCCGGGAGTGGACTATGTGGTGAGCGGGGAAGGGGAGACCGTTTGGGCCCAGTTGCTGGCCGCGCTGGATGGCCAACTGGAGTTGGAATCCATCCCGGGGATCGCTTATCGCGGTCATCAGCACCAAATCAACTTTAATCCTCCCCGGGAAGCGCTGGTCAGACTCGATGACCTTCCTTTCGCTTACGCCCACGACCGGGACGATCTGACCAAGCGGGTCGTATACTATGAAAGCTCGCGGGGGTGTCCCTTCCGTTGCTCCTATTGCCTGTCAGCCTCATCGGCAGGGGTCCGTACCCTTTCTTTGGAGCGGGTGAAGTCCGACCTTGATGTTTTGTTGACCCTCCCGGTGCGGGAAATAAAATTCGTGGACCGCACCTTCAACCTCGACGAAAGACGGGCCCGGGTTATAATGGAGTACATCCTGTCCGCCCCCGGCCAGGTCAAGGCCCATTTCGAGATCAACGCCGGTCTTTTTTCGGACGCCATGCTGGATTTCCTGGCGATGGTACCACCCGGTCGTTTCAACTTCGAGATCGGGATCCAATCCACCTACCCCCCAGCGCTGCAAGCTGTAAACCGCCAGCAGGACTGGGGACGCCTGCGCCGCAACATAAGCCGGTTGACAGCCACCGGCAATATCCATATCCACTTGGACCTCATCGCCGGACTGCCGGGAGAGGATCTGGCCAATTTTAAAAAATCGCTGGACATGGTCTATGAGCTTAAACCCCATATGCTGCAGCTGGGCTTCCTTAAAATCTTGAAAGGTTCCCCGCTGGAACAGGAGTGCAGCCGCCTGGGGTATGTCTTCCAATCCCACCCGCCTTACCAGGTGATATCCACTCCGGTCCTGGATTTCGGCGACGTCCTCACCTTGACCAGGATGGAATCACTGCTGGACAAGTATTATAACTCCGGGGAGATGGCCGCGGCTTTGGACTATATAATCACCCGCATATATGAAGGCCGGGCGGCCGACTTCTTCCAGGAACTCGCCGGATATTGGACGGTTCAGGGCTGGTGGAACCGGGGACACCAGAAGGAAGCGCTCTACTCCCGCCTCGGCAGTTTCGTCGGCCACCATCATCCTTCCCACCAGTCCCAGGTAGATGAGCGGCTCAAATATGACTACCTCCTCCATAACCATCGTTACTCGCTTCCAGAGGGACTGACCAGTCACAATCCAGTCGACATCAACCAAGTCATATATGGATACACCCGGGACAAGGATTTCGTGCACCGCTATCTGCCCGGATTGGCAGGTCGGCCCCCCCGGGAGATCAAAAAACTGCTGCACATCGAATATTTCCGCTGTCCTGACCAGGGAGGGATTGCCCGGGAGTTAAAGCTGATGTTCGTCTATGATCCTATCACCCGGGCTGCGATTCAGGTACTGGACCTGAGCGGAGAAATACCCTGCGCCTGGGATAGGCATAAGCTGGAAAACATACTATAAAGGGGCCTCTCGCTCATTAGGAACAGCTGTTCGGTTACATATTGCCGGTTTATAGGCTAAAATTGTTTAAATATGGACCGCCTACAGAAAAAGACTGGTACACGTTGAGCGGATGCAAATAATACATTAGCAGGAGTAAATTATGTCCCACCGGGAACCAGTGGCCTGTGAAGGATGGCCATTCATATTATTGTTTGCCCTCATAACCTGGCTGTTATATGTGTTTACCAATGAGATAGGGACACTATCCGGATTGCTCCTGACCCTGTTCGGTATCTTTTTTTTCCGCAACCCCGAGCGCACAGTTCCGGGGGAGCGGGGCAGCGTGGTAGCCCCCGCCGACGGCCGCGTGATGGACATCACCGACGTCACCGAGAACGAATTCATGCAGGCGGAAGCAGTCCGGGTGCGAATCTTCCTGAGCCTGTTCAATGTGCATATCAACCGGGCTCCAGTCGCCGGCCGGGTGGAATGGGTCAAACGGGTAGCGGGATTATACCGGGCGGCCTACCGGGATGAGGCCGGAATACTAAATGCCCGCAACTATGTGGGCCTGACCACCGAGTGGGGAAAGATCCTGGTGGTGCAGGTGACCGGTCTGGTGGCCCGCCGCCTGGTCTGCTGGGTTAAGCCGGGGGATGACCTGCAGGTCGGGGAAAGGTTCGGGTTGATACGCTTCGGTTCCTGCACCGAATTGTACCTGCCCCCGGGAACTGAGATACTGGTCGCTCCCGGGCAGAAGGTGAGAGGAGGGGAATCGCTGATTGCACAACTTCATGGATAAAAGCGCCAACATCATAACCCTGATAAATATTATCTTCGGTTCGCTGGCCCTAATTCAAATCCTGGATAAGAATTACGTCATCGCAGCCATCTTTATATTGTGCGCAGTGTTCATGGATGGTATCGATGGGCGGGTGGCCCGCAAATTCGGGGTAATGTCAGATATCGGCAAACAACTCGACTCTTTGTGTGATCTGGTTTCTTTTGGGGTTGCCCCGGCTATCCTGGTCTATTCCCAGCTGCTCTATGATCTGCCCCTGCTGATGGGGGTAGCCGCGGCCCTGGTATATATAATGTGCGGCGCCTTCAGATTGGCGCGGTTTAATGTCTTGAATATCGCGGACTACTTCGTGGGCCTGCCCATCACCATGGCCGGTCTGCTGATGGCCCTGTTCTCTCTGCTGGCTGCCGGCATAAACAGCTACCTGGCACTTTTACTGGTGCTTTTTTTGTCGTTTATGATGGTCAGCAAGTTAAGGATACCCAAGTTTTAAATGATCCGAGCCCAATGAACCAAGAAACTGGCCGGTGCGGAAGGAAACATCATGTTGCCCGATAACATCAAGGCCCTGCAAGGACGCCAACGAAATATAATGGGCCACGAACAGGCCGCCCAATCAGCGGTGCTGCTGCCGCTCGTGGAAGTAGGGGGAGAACTCTCGGTGCTGTTCGAAAAGAGGGCCCCGCATCTCTTCCGACAGCCGGGAGAGATCTGTTTCCCCGGTGGAGGGATAGAGGATGATGACGATGATGCCAAGGCGACCGCGGTCCGCGAGACCTGTGAGGAACTGGGACTGGAAGCCGGTGATCTGGAAGTGATCGCGCCGCTGGACTTGCTCATCACCCCCTTCAGCGCCATCGTCTATCCTTATGTCGGTTACATCAGGGACAACCTCCGTATCCGTATCAACCCCAATGAGGTCGAGAAGGTCTTCTACGTACCCCTGGAATACTTACTGCACAACAAGCCGCTGCAAAAGAACCTGGCTTTTAAGATGGACGCCCCCGAAGACTTCCCCTACGAACTTATACCCCATGGCCGCCAATATCCTTTCCGGCAGGCCAATTACCCCCAGCATTTTTACATATGGCAGGAATATGTAATCTGGGGGCTGACCGCCCTGGTCCTCACCCATTTCCTTAGACTCATCCAGCAGCCCCCCGCTGAGCCGCTACTATATTAAACCCGGTCCAGGAGCTGGTTAAGGAAATCCCCGGTGCGATCGGTATCGACCTTCAGGGTGGCTGCATAGTCCAGCTGGGTCGGTCCCTTGTTGATTATGAGCAAATCCTTGTTGGAATTGCAGTAATCCCTGACAAAACCCGCCAAAGGATATACCGTCAGCGAGGAACCGATCACCACCAGCAGGTGGGCGCCGGTTATACTTTCTACGGCATCGTAATAATTCTTGATGGGCTCGCCGAACAGCACCACGTCCGGTTTCAATATGGCATCACACACCTCACAGCAGGGTACGGTCAGCGGATAGGCATCCACATACTGCTGATCGTATACCTCCTGGCAGGACCGGTTGGTGCATATATAGCGGTCGGCACTGCCATGAATGGCAAATACCTTGCGGCTGCCCGCCTTCTGGTGGAGCCCATCGATGTTCTGGGTGACGATGGCCTTGACCAGGCCTTTCTGCTCCAGCTCGGCCAGGGCCAGGTGAGCCCGGCTGGGCTGAATCCCCGCGTAAGACTGGAAATTCTGGCGATAGAAAAGATAAAAATAGTCGGGATTGCTGCGGAAACAATCGCTGTTGATGATCTGCATCACCTTTTCTTCACCCAAGCGGCGATATATACCATTCTCGCCGCGAAAATCGGGGATGCCCGCTTCGGTGCTGATTCCGGCCCCGGTAACCACCACCGTATTTTTTGATGTCTTGAGCATTAAGGCTGCCTGCTCGATCTCTTTACTCACTGCTCATCACCCCTCCCCTAAATTATAACAATCCCACCCGGACAAAAAGCCACCAGTGGGCAAAAAAAATCCCCAAGAAAAACTTTCATGGAGATATTGGATCCGGCTTTATTCACAATAGGTGGCGGAGAAAGACATTGAGGCTCTGATCCAGAACTGATAATCTTTCAAACTCGAAATGACTCGATACGAACCACCTGTACAAGTGAACCGATTTATTTAAAAAAGAACCAAATAGCGGGAAGGCAACCAAATGTCATCTGGCCTAAGATACTAGGAATCCCAAGCTCTCCGCCACCTGACTTAAGTATATAGGAGCCCGCCGGTAATTACAAGGGGTGGGGAACCCATATTTGCGACCATTTATGACATTTATGACATTTATGACAATCGGATCATTACTCCTGAACTACCCGCCAGTATTGCTTTTCCCGGTCCCAGCCGCTCAACTCCATGAATTTACGCGGGGGACGGGCCACGGACGCCTCGCAGTCAGCACACAGGGTGCCGTCGGCCAGGCGAATATCCGCCGCCACCCGGGCAAAGCGGCTGTATCTCTTGATAATCCATCCGGTTACGATCAAGGGTTGACCGGTGGGGGTGGGTTGGTGATACCTTACCTGCAGTTTAGTGGTTATGAAGGTATCGTCGAAGTTCCGGTTCAACATCAGTGCCCTCCCGGCGGTCTCGTCCAGGATAGCGGCCACGATACCACCATGGACTATTCCCGGGTAGCCGTTAAAATGCTCTGCCACCATCACCTCCGCCTGGATCTTCTGGGCTTCGTAATCGTTGTGCCAGGTCATATGCAGACCCATATCGTTCTCACGCCCGCACATGAAACAGGTGCGGGAAGTCGGCTGCTTCTCCATCTTTTCCTCCTTTGCCCTTTGGCCTTGCTGATCGGATGGCATTATCTTGCCTCCGGCTCGACGCCATCTATTTTATGTTACCATAAATTTGTAAGCGCAGATTGTTATAAACCCTCTATCATCAGCATAAGCAGGAATAAACAGGAGTCATCCCGAAATATACTGCCAATTCGAAAAGGGAGGCCGTTATGAGTGTAAAAGTCGTGACTGACAGTACTGCCTACATCACCGCTGATCTGCAAAAAGAATATGATCTGGCCATCGTACCGTTATCGGTAATTTTCCCGGACGAGTCTTTTAAGGAGACCGAGGTCGACTACGGGTATTTCTATGGCAAGATCGACCGTGATGGCGTAATACCGACCTCGTCCCAACCCTCCCAGGGTGAAATGGAGGAGGTCTTCAACCGCCTCATTCAGGAGGGGCATGAAGTGATGGCTATCTTTATCTCCGGTGATCTGAGCGGGACCTGCCAATCGGCATACGGGGCCCGGCAGGCCATCCTTCAATCCAATCCCCGGGCCCGCATCGAGATCCTCGATTCCCGCACCACCTGCATGGCCATGGGATTCATGGTACTGGCCGCCGCCCAGGCGGCCCGGGAGGGAAAAACACTGGAGGAGGTGGCCGCTGTCGCCCAGGCCGCGCAGGCCCGGGTCGGCTTGTATTTCGTGCCTGCCACCCTCGAATATCTGAAAAAAGGAGGCCGTATCGGCGGGGCGGCGGCCCTATTGGGTTCGATCCTGCAGATCAAGCCCATTCTCTACCTGTTGAACGGTAAAGTGGAGGTGCTGGAGAAGGCCCGCGGCACCCGGGCCGCTCTTGACCACATATCGGAGGTACTGGACCGCGAACACCAGGCCCGGGGCTTGAGCCGGGTGGTGGTGATTAACGTCACCGCCGAAGCCAAAGCTGCCGAGCTGGCCGCTGTAATAAGCCGCCGTTATGGTTTGGAGGCGAACATAGCCCCCATCGGCCCGGTTATCGGTTTGCATACCGGCCCGGGTACGTTGGGGATTGTGTACATGACGCAAAGGGATTGAGGCCATGTTATAATCTAGTTGGTGCTATTATATTCGAGGAGGGATTGGGTTGAAAAAAGCATGGATTATTGTTTTGGCAGTGTTGCTTTTATTGGGCTTGTCCGGGGTGGGCAGCTACAACAACCTGGTCAGGATGAATGAGACCATAAACGGCAATTGGGCCCAGATCAATGTGCAATTGCAGCGCCGGGCCGACTTGATACCCAACCTGGTAAATACGGTTAAGGGTTATGCCGCCCACGAGCAGTCGATCCTGAACAACCTGGCCAACGCCCGCGCCAGCCTGCTGGGCGCCAAGACTCCGGCGGAAGCGGCGGCCGCCAATGATGAACTGAGTTCAACCCTGTCGCGCCTGCTGGTCATCGTGGAAAACTACCCCAACCTCAAAGCAGATGCCAACTTTCGCCAGTTGATGGATGAACTGGCCGGGACTGAAAACCGCATCGCGGTGGCCCGCAAGGATTACAACGATTCGGTCAAGACCTACAACGCCCGGGTAAAGAGTTTCCCGACTTCGATCTGGGCGGGTATGTTGGGATTCGAGTCCCGGGAATACTTCCAGGCCGAAGAGAGTGCCCAGACAGTTCCCCAAGTTAATTTCTAACATAGAGGAGCTGTAGGTGATGAACCGGATATCGTCCCGTTCCCGGCCCACAACCTCACAGCGCGCTCTTCGCTGGCTGACCGCAGTTATGGTCGGGCTGGTCTGCCTGACCGCTTGGCTGGGGGCAGGTTCGAGCCAGGTCCAGGCGGCCATCCCATCACCACCGCCGGAACTTTATGTACTGGACCAGGCTGGGGTGATGAGCAGCGATACCAAATCGACCATCATAAAAACCAGCCAGGAACTGGCCCGCCAGACCAAGGCCCAGGTGGCAGTGGTCACCTTGAACTCGCTGGAGGGCCAGACCATCCGACAGGTGGGCCTGCAGATAAGCCGGCAATGGCAGCTGGGGGATGCCCAGCTCGACAACGGGGTGTTGGTCCTGGTAGTGCCATCAGCCCGGCAGTCCAGCATCGAAGTTGGTTACGGGCTGGAAGGAGCCTTGCCCGACGGCAAAACCGGGCGCATCCAGGATGATTACATGCTGCCTTATTTCCAGACCGGCGATTATGACCAGGGTCTGCTCAATGGCTATAAAGCTGTGGTGGCCGAGGTGGCCCGGGAATACGGGGTGACTCTCGATGTCTCACCGGCTCAGCCGCCCATGGTGGATACCAGCAGCAGGTCCGCGCCCTGGTGGGTCACCATCTTGTGGGTGGTGGGCCTGATCCTTTTATTATGGATCGATCAGCGCTTCTTCAACGGCTTTATCCTGGGATTCATTTTAGGCACCCTGTTCCGCGGCGGCGGTAGAGGGGGAGGGGGCTTCGGGGGCGGCGGTTTCGGGGGAGGCAGTTCCGGCGGCGGCGGCTCCTTCGGGGGAGGCGGCAGCAGCCGGGGTTGGTAGCTATTATAAGTAAATATGAACCCTGCTCGATCGGGCAGGGTTTTTCTTGGTGCGCCCGGCATGGGCGTAGTCTAATGGGTGAAAGTCCCTAATGCGGGTTGATAGTGCCAAGCCCATAGCCAAGGGCAAGGGAGTCCTCGGTGACGAGGAATCTAAAGGCAGCCGGCGGCAAACTTCAGGTCTGACGAACAGAAACCACATCAGGTGCTGTAAGTTGGGTGAGGCTGCCAAACAAGTTAAAGCCCAAAACTATCCGGAAGCCTGGACCTGCTTCTGTATGAGAACTATCTAGACAAGTTCTTCTTTGGCACAGATAGCCGTTATCTGTGCCTCGCTCCGGGCAATAAGTGCCGTCCGGTGGGCCTGATATTGTGCTTCGGCCTAGACTTGCTGGGCTGCCGTGCCGCCGCCTATTCCCTGTATACCGGTGACCATGTCGGTCCCGGCGAAGGTACTCGGTATGTTTTTGGCCGTTAATGCCGCCCGTTCTTCCAGCTCCTCAAGATCCCTTAAGGCGCCGATGAGGCCAAATTGCAGTTGGGCCAATATTTTGTTTTCGGTTATGTTGTCCACGATTTCACCTGCCTTAACCTTTTTCGGCAACAATTTTGTAATAATTTGCAAACTGCCATATACTTTATTAAAAAGGAGGGAGCCTAATGGGAATATGGTTCTGGATAGTAATTTTCGCCGTCGGTGGGATAGCCATTGCCATCACCCAGATTTCGCAAGAAGCAGAAGCGCAGGAAGCAGGGCGCGCCAAAGGAACCCTCGTTGAATACCTTGGCGGCAGTCCCCACATGAATGTCGCGTCCAATGCCCGCCTCAAAACGCATGAAGATGGTTTGTTGTTTTTTTACGAAGGTGGAAGCGGATACATTGAAACCCCATGGAACAATATCGAATCGGTAGAATTTAAGACCCACGAACAACTTACAAAGGACGTTACTGCCGGTAGGTTCTTCTCTTGGGGGTACTCGCTTTAGCCGCAAAAAAGCCAAGCGTTCACACAACGCAATATCTGGTTGTAAACTGCAGAGAAGAAGGCGTCCCTTACAGCATGATTTTCTCAGGCCCCAGCGTTGGAGGACTGGCATCACAGATAAACTCCGCACTGATTGTCCACAGAAAGACCCTAAAAGAAAACCCTGCATATTTCGGCAGTTAAACTCTTACCCAAACTGTCTTTCCAGATCCTCAAAATCCCTTAAGGCACCGACGAGGCCGAAGCGCAGTTGGGCCAGTATTGTGTTTTCGGTTATGTTGTCCACGATCTCACCTGCCTTAACTGGAAATGGGCATAGAAAAAGCGGGCATTATGCCCGCAAATTGTCAGCATAAAATTAAAGAAAAGGTGCATTCCCATCACTGAGATGGTTATAATTCTTAACAAAGGAGGGATTAAATTGCAGATGTATAATCACCCAGGCGTTGCCGCTGTCTTGTCTGCACTCTTGCCCGGTTTGGGCCAAGTGTATAACGGGCAGGGCAAATGGGCGCTTTTCTATTTCATCATTCATTGCGGACTTGTTGGACTCGGTTTATATGCCATGTTTCCGGATTTTAGACTCGAAGGAATGTTGTTTTTAGCGGTGATGATCATGGCAAACATGATGCAATCAGCCACAGCCGCATATAACCAGGCATTGCGCCACAATGCAATTGTTGAGAAAGAGGAATCAGCGGCAAGCTGTTAGACAAAAATGCCTTATCCAAACTGCCGCTGCAGTTCCTCGAAGGCTCCCTTTCTGGCCTTTATGCATAACAGACGTTCTTGCTCTACTCGATTCCTAACTATTGCTAACTGTGCATTAGCGGATTCCTTGGCAATCCTTTGCCTTGTTAATTCTTCTTTCCCCATATTTGCGGTGATTTTAGCCTCACTCTCTGCCACCATTTGTGCTCGCTTTATTTCACCTTGTTTGATAATTTCATTTACCATGGCGGATTGTGCGGGTCATAGATTTAGTATCTAATCCTGTTATGCCCATAGTTAAAGGCTTCTTTTACCGTCGCGGCAGTTTTTGCCGCCCATTGCTCCAGCGTTTCAAGGTCTTTTTCTGCTCCAGTAATGCTAAATCGCAGATTGGCCACAATTTTATTCATTGAAGCTTCGTCTATGCCTACGCTGATTACCTGCTTCCTATATAAAAAAAGAAAACGGGGATTCCCGCTTTTGATTGAGTTCCTTTATTTGATTCATTAATCCTTCCAGGTCTTTTCTAATATCACATTCCCATAAACCGAATATTGACACTGTATTCTTTCCCGCAGGCTTGGCATATTTTAGTTACCGTGCCGATCACTTCCTGGTTAAGTATGCGCCCCTCAATTAATCGTTGAGATTGGATCATTTTACTTATTTGGCAAGCGTGAGTCTTTGCCCTTTATCCGACACCTTATATAATCTTTCGGCTATCTCACCGGTCGGCTTAGTCTCGGCAATTTTCTCGCAAATAGATGCTATTCTGTAAATAGTAGCTGCATCGGGATTGCCGCTCAATATCGTGTCTGCCTTATCGAGGGCCACGATAAAATCGCCCTGATTATATGCCGCCTCAACATCTGCGATTCCGAAGGTTTTGGATACGATCTCCTTGGATTGTTCCAGTTTTATTTGCTGACGCCTTAACTCTTGCAATTCGAGTTTGTTCTGTCGGTCCAGTAAACGCGCCTGTCGTTCCAATCGTTCTATGCGCGCCTTTTCTTCCGGCGGCTGCATGGTGGATGATTCAAACCATAAGAATAGGGCAAGTCCGCAGATCAATATAACCAAAGATATCTTGATATCCAATCGCATATTGCCATCCCCCCTTTTATAGTCATCTTATGCCAAAAGGGAAGATTTTACAACTTGTCCTATCCCAACTGCTGCTGCAGTTTCTCGAAGGCTTCCTCGAAGGTCAGTTCCTCGACCTCCTGATCATCTTCGAAGGTGGCCCCGGCCAGGCGCGCCTGCAACTTGAATTCCTCGTTGGCCGCTTGCAGTATAGCTTCGCCTTGGGCAACGGTGAACCGGGCAACCTCGCGGGGAGTGAAGCCGATCAGACATAACCGGGCTATCAGGCTTGCCCACGCGCCGGCCTCAGATTCGACTTCGGTCATGTGGGAGGTCGGCTACCCAACTAATGGGTGGCCTCCTACCCGATTCTGAGACATAGGTTTTTCAGATAATCAAGGGTTTATGTGATGGGTTTATCTGGTGCCGGCTATTATATCGGGATCAACTCGTCGAATTTTATCGCGGTAGATCATTAAGGAATATCCCCACAGCGAACAGCGGCATCAGGAAAAATTTTTACCAGGGTATTGATTTCATCGCCATGGGCAAATATAATGCAATTAGATGTTTAGATAACTATCTAACAATTTTGGTAAGGGGGTGCTGGTGACGACCTTCAATCAAGCTTTCAAAGCGTTATCCGATGCCAGTCGCCGTCACATACTGAAGTTGCTGCAGGAGGGAGACATGACCGCCGGTGACATCGCCAGCCACTTCGATATGACCAAGCCCAGTATCTCGCATCATTTGAATATCCTCAAGCAGGCCGATCTGGTCCAGGACGTCAGGAAAGGGCAGAACATATACTATTCTTTGAATACCACCGTGTTCCAGGAGTTGATCGGTTGGTTTTATGATCTGATGGGGGTGGCAGGGGAGCCGGAAGAGAACTCGAAACCCAAGTAATCTTGCCCCGAATGTAAGTTCATAATTCATAAGGGGAAAATATTATGGAGGAGGAGATCCGGATGGACCGGAAAAAAGAAACCACCTACCGCTTGAACTGGGATAATCTTAAGAGCGAATGGCCCATATGGACAGTGATGGCCGGGCTGCTGCTAACCGCCGTTCTGGTTTATCCGCACCTGCCGGAACAGGTGCCCAGCCACTGGAATCTGCAGGGGGAAGTGGACGATTATCAGGGTCGTTTCTTTGGAGCCTTCTTTTTTCCCCTGATGACTGTCGGCCTCTACCTGCTGATGCTGGTCCTGCCCCTGATCGACCCCAGACGGGACAACTACGCTAGATTCCGCGGCGCCTACACCTTCCTGCGCTGGGGATTTGTGATATTCATGGCCATCCTGTATGGAGTAACGATTGCGGTAGCGCTGGGATACGGGATGGATGTAGGCTGGGTGGTGAAGGCCATGGTGGCCGGGTTGTTCATCATAATCGGCAACTATATGGGTCAGTTCCGGCATAATTATTTCGTCGGTATCAAAACCCCCTGGACCCTGGCCAATGAAGAGGTCTGGCAGCGGACCCACCGGATGGGAGGCAAGCTCTGGGTGATATGCGGACTGGTATGCCTGGCGGTATCCCCCTTCAATACGACCTGGGCCGCGGTGGTGTTTTTCGGGGCCATCATGGTGATGGCCATCGTACCCATAGTTTATTCCTACCTGATCTTCGCCCGTCTGCAGCCGCATTGAAACCGGCAGCGGAGTTTAGGCGAATATTCTCGGCAAAATAAAATGGGGAAGTCTGACCCGATCACGGGGATGGGGCGGCTTCCCCTTCGTGTTGCTTGATGGGTCGGATTAATCGGCTACTTTTCCCGCTTCTTGCGGTCGTGGGCTTCATCCTGGATTTCATGGCGCATGGCGTCCAATGCATCGTTGCGGCGTTCGTTCTTGGCCTTGAGATCCTTCTTCTTCTTTTTGTCCGGGGTGCCGGCTATCACTTCTTCGGCCGCTTCGATATTGCGCAGGGTATTGTCGATGTTACTTTGTATGCGTTCCACGTTGTCGCTGCGGTCATCGGGGTTATGGTTCATCTTCAGCTCTCCTTTGATTGTAAGTGATTGATTCGCTAATATTGTTTGAAATCTGCCGGTTTTTATTCATTGGCAGATTAACGGAGAACCAGGCGATACTAAGCGGGATGGCCGGGTAGAGGGCAGGGGAGGACCTTCTGCACGATCAGGCTCACACCTTCCCCGCGCCGGTGTATCTTGCCGCAGGCCAGCAGGGGGCCGGGGCGGGGACCGAATATACAGGCCCCGTATTTCATATATACGTCTTCGAACATGGTTGCATCGATCATGCCAAATTCATCTTCCAGGGAGAAGAAGACGGTTATCTTGCCGCTGCGGGTCGGGGGCCGGTGGGGATGCAGCAATAAGCCGGCGGCCCCAACCGTCATCCCCGAAGCGCAATCCTGCAAGTCGCGGCTGGATTTGAACCCATTCTCCTTGAGGATCGGCCGCCAGGCGGCCAGGGGATGCTCCCCTACATACAATCCCAACAGATCGTACTCCCAGCTGCGCTTCTCGGCGGGGCTAAAATCCTCCCCGGCGGGAATGGACTGTTCCTCGAAGAGCAGGGCGGTGGCGCTCTCCCGGGCCTGCCTTTTTTCCAGGTAATAATAGAGTTGGCTTAACAGGAAGCGCCGGTGGCTGCATAAACTGTCCAGGGCCCCGCAGCGCACCAGGCTCTCCAGGCTATCCCGGGGGACGGTAGTGCGGACCACGAAATCCAGGGGGGAAGCATAAGCGGCCTGTTCCCGGGCAGCTATGATCGATTCCAGGGAAGCACCGCTCAAGCCCTTGACCTGCTTGAGTCCCACCCGGATGGCCCCCTGCTCCACGGTGAAATCGATATCGCTGCAGCCGATATCGGGAGGCAATATGGTGATGCCACGGCGCCGGGCCTCGTTGCCGATCACCCGCGGCGGGTAAAAACCCATCGGCTGGTGGTTGAGGATGGCCGTATAGTATTCGGCCGGGTAATGCCTGACCAGGTAGGCGGACTTGTAACTGGTGGCAGCGAAGGCGGCGGCATGGGCCTCGCAGAAGCCATAACTGGCATAACCCAGCATGCATTCGAAGATCTCCTCGGCCAGGGCCGGCGCGATGCCGCGCTCGACCGAACGCTCCACAAAGGTCCGGCCCAGTTCCTCCATCATCTTCTGGGAGCGGGAGTGGGTC
Organism: Syntrophomonadaceae bacterium; assembly: GCA_040217755.1. Lineage (GTDB taxonomy): Bacteria > Bacillota > Syntrophomonadia > Syntrophomonadales > Syntrophomonadaceae > PHAA01. The sequence goes on from JBEHWJ010000001.1 coordinate 126,389, forward strand.
ATGACCCGGCGTAGCTGATCGGCCTCCGCTGGGGTAAAACCGGCGATAGCCTGGCCAATCTCGATCACCTGCTCCTGGAACAACACCACCCCATAGGTCTTTTTTAAAATAGGTTCCAACCAGGGGTGCAGGTAACTGACCTTTTCCTGGCCCAGGCGCCGGGCCACATAAGGGTCGACCATATTGCCCTTGATGGGGCCGGGCCGGATCAAGGCCATGCTGGCCACCACATCCTCGAATTCGGAAGCCTGGAAGCGGGCCTGCAAGGCTCGCTGGGCCGGACTCTCCAACTGGAATACCCCGATGGTCTCGCCCCGGTTGATCATGGCGAAGGTCTCCCGGTCATCCAGGGGGATGGCTTCGTAATCCATGTCCTGCCCGGATGAACGGATCTGGGCGGCGGCATCCTGGATCACCGACAGGGTACGCAGGGAGAGCAGGTCCAGCTTGACCAGCCCCAGCCCCTCGATATCATCCTTATCGAACTGGCTGATGACCGGCCCCAGCCCCGATTCCTGCAGGGGGGTGAGGCTGGTGATGGGGATGTCGCTGATCACCAGGCCGCCCAGGTGCATGCCCAGGAAACGGGGGAAACCCGCCAACCGGTCACAGCAATCCAGCAACAGTTCATAACGGGGCTGGTGCAGGGGGCTGTCCTTGAGCTCGGGCAGCCGGTGGAGAAGGGCGCGGATCTGGTCGGCCCGGGCATAGAAAGGCATGCGCTTGCACAAAGGGTCCAGTTCCGCTTCCGGGAAGCCCAGCGCCTTGCCCAGCTCGCGCAGGGCGGAGCGGGCCCGGAAGGTGTTGTAGGTTGCCACCCGGGCTACATATTCGGAACCATATTTGCGGTAAACATAATCTATCACCCGGTCCCGGTAACGGGATTCGAAGTCGATGTCGATATCCGGCATCCCCACCCGCTCCGGGTTCATGAAGCGTTCAAACAACAATCCCCGCTGCAGGGAATCCACCTCGGTGATGCCCAGGCAGTAGGCGACCAGGGAATCAGCCGCCGAGCCCCGGCCGGCATAGCGGATACCTTCCTGGCGCGAGTAGCGGGCCAGGTCCCAGACTACCAGGAAGTAATCGGGGAATCCTATCTGCTCGATTACCTGCAGTTCATATTCGAGCCGCTCGGTTACGGGCGGGGTGATCCTGTGGTAGCGCCGCTGGGCCCCTTCCCAGACCAGCCGGCGCAAAACCGCGGCCGCTTCCTGTCCGGGCCGGAGGGGGAAACGGGGGAAGTGAAAGACCGGTTCGCGCAGGAAGGACCGGCAGCGCTCGGCAATGCGCAGGGTGTTGGCCAGGGCCTGGGGGCAGCGGGGGAACAGCGCCTCGATCTGGGTCCCGCTTTTCATATAGCCTTCACCGTTGAGAGGGCGGGCAGGATTGATATCATGGACCGTGATCAGCTTTTTCACGCAGCACAGGACGTCATGCAGGAAAAAATCCTCATGGCGGGCGTAATGCACATTGTTGCTGGCCACCACTTCCAGCTCCAGTTCAGCGGCCAGCTCCAGCAGGCGCTGGTTGAGGTAGTGGTCGCCGGGCAGCAGCAGGTTTTGCAGTTCTATATAGAAGGAGCCGCGCCCCCATATGGATCGATAATGCTCCGCCTGCTGGCGGGCCTGGCGATAATCGCCCTTCAGGATGGAACGGGGGATTAAACCCTGGCGGCAGCCGGACAGGACGATAACCCCCTGCATCTCTTCCAGGTCGCCGGGGTGGACCGCCGGCTGGCCGCGAGGATTGCTGAGATGGGCACGGGTGAGCAACCGGCATAGAGAGGCATAACCGCGCTCATCCTCGGCCAGCAGGGTGAGGTGACTGCCGCCGGCCAGGCTCACCTCCGCCCCCTGGATAGCCTTGAGCCCTAATTTAGCTGCCGCCCGGGCAAATTGCACCGCGGCGGAAAGGTTGTCGTGGTCGGTTATTGCCAGGGCCGGCATCTCCAGTTCGGCAGCCCGCCGGACCAGTTCCTCCACCTGGCTGGCCCCGTCCAGAAATGAAAAGGGGGTGTGACAATGCAGATGAACAAAGCTCATGAGTGACACCTAATCGTAAGTCTTATATAAAAACCATTCCTCTTCGGCCAGGTCGTAAAAGATCTCCCTTATGCTCCGGTCTTCCAGGACGAGACGGTAGAAATGCTTCTCGCTTTCCCCGGCCCACCAGCAGCCGGTGTCATGCCAGTATTCCAGGCGGGCCACGACCCGGAGGGGTTTTTCCTGGCAGCGTACCGCGACCGGCCCGCAATCACTGTCGCACTCCACCTGTAGGGGGGTATAGTTTTTCATGGCCTCACCCCCCGGGGGAGAAACGCCAGGGATCCCAGAACAGCAGGACCTGTTCGCGGCGGTCGGCTTCCATGCCCATCCCCAGGCGGCCGGGAAAACGCTGCAGGAGCTGCTCCAGGATGGCGGACCGTTTTTGTTCCCGGGCTTCCTGCTGGTAGGTGTAACGCAGGGTGAAGAGATCCTGGGCCCGCATCTCCAGGGGTTTCAAATCGCCCAGGAAGATCCTGGCCCCCTCCACCGGTTTATCGAGGTCCGGCAGCAGCCCCTCCAGGACCATGGCCAGTCGCTTTCGGTCATGACAGGCCGGTGATACCCTCCGCTGCCGGCTGACGGCCGTTCCCCCAGACAGATCAAGCTGTATCTCCACCAGGTGGCAGCCCACCCGGCGTCTTTCCAACCGGCTGCTCAGCTCCCCGGCGCCGGCGCGGATGAACTCCAGCAACTGGCCCGGGCCGCGGCTGCCTTCTTCCCAACTGAAGGCATAGCCGAGCCGCTCGGGGGGATACAAAGCCCGCACCGGAGTGTAATCACGGCCCTGGATATTCTGCCACAGCTGGGAGACGTCACGTTTCAGGAGCTGTTGCAGGCGGTAGGGCCCCAAACCGGCCAGGTCCCCGACCCAGGCGTATCCCAGTCGGTTCAGCAGGCGGCACTCGCGCGCCGATAGGGGAGAGAATTCAGGCAGGGGCAGGGTGCTGATAAATATGACCTCCTGCCCGGGGATGACTTGGATGATATCTATATCGCCGCGGGCAAAAAAGCGGCAGGTGGACCGGGCCGGGCCCGGGTAGGTGCGGCGGTGGACTGCCAGCCGGGCCAGCAGGGGCGAGGAGGCCAGCCCGATAGATGCCCGGCCTGCTGCCAATCCGGCCAGGGTGACCGCCAGGGCATCGAGGATATCGCCGATCCGCTTGAAAGAACTGAGGTCCAAAAGCAATTCCTGGCTGCCGACCGGCTCCAGCAGGTAAGAATGCTGGCTGCAGGCCTGCAGCAGTTCATCATCGAATGACCCGCTGTTTAAAAAAATATAGACTATCTTGCCCATCAGCATCACCCATCCAAAATTGTATACCCATGCTATAACAGAACATATGTTCTTGTCAAGGATGGGGGGGCGGGGCAATTATTGCCAGGCAGGGAGGAAGTTCCGCCATCGGCATCAATCCGGTCTACGGCATTTGGGCCGGACGACTTGGTTGGGACGAAAGATTTTTGCAGGCCAACCCTGAAGATTCTATGATATCGGCCGGATTATCTCAGGCTGGTCGTTGGCGGGTTTATTGACCAGGGTGCTTATCTCGTAAGCCTCCAGCCGGTCCTCGACTGCTCCGGGTGCTGCGCCCTGCAGCCAGGCGGACTCCTGGTCGCGGCGCAGTATATAAGGCATGCGATCGTGGATGGAAAACGTGGCCGGGATGGCGTCGGTAGTCAAAATCGTATAGGAATAGAGAACCTCTCCCTCCGGATCGGTCCATGCATCCCACAAGCCGGCCATGGCGAACACCCGGTGGTCGGTGGGGCGGATATGGAAAGGCTGCTTGCCGGCCGGGCATTTCCGCCATTCAAAATACCCGGTAGCCGGCACCAGGCAGCGGCGGCGGCGATAACTGTGTTTAAAGGACGGTTTTTCGGCGGCCGACTCCACCCGGCAATTTATCAGCTTGTTGCCGATGCTCTTATCCCGGGCCCAAAAAGGCACCAGCCCCCAGCGCATGAAGCGCAGTTCCCGCTGCCCGCCGGGCGCCACCACCACCGGCATGACCTGAGTAGGGGCCACATTGTAGCGAGCTTGGAAGACCAGTTCCACTTTGGGGCAACCGAAGCGTTCGGCCAATTCATCCGCCTCCACCGCCAGGGTATAACGTCCGCACATCGCCACTGCCGCCTTTCTGTCCCGAAATCCGTTACAAGCTAATTATACTATGGGGGGTGCTCCGGGAGGACGATTTTCCGGTGGGTCGTTTTGATATAATAAGACCGGTAAGCGGCTGGTGCGAAGCCATCCGGCGCCCGCTGGCCGGTAGGCGGCTGAAAAAGCAGCTGCAGACCTGGCGGAGGGGACGCCGGTAGAATTATTCCTGCCGGCGTTTGCCTGATATCCCAAATTTCTGTATATAACCTGAATTTATAACTGTGGTACTATTGAACCATCAGGTGCTATATATTTTTAAGATGATGCACTCCATATATTGTTAAACAAAGGGGGAGGTGAAGTGATTGTTCTTTGAAGATGTTCACGTGGGTTATTCGTTTAAGACCGGGACCAAACCGATTACCGGGACAGAAATCGATATCGTAGCTCAGATGTCAGGGATGGACCTGCCAGGGTTTTTGGATGACGAAGTGGCCAGGGGCTGGGGATTTAAAGCCAGAGTGACCCCTGGGGCCTATCTCATCGCATCCATGATGGGCCTGATGGCCAAACAAGGTTTTCTGGCCGATGCGGTATGGATGACCGCAGACGGTATCTCTTGGAAGAGTCCGGTACATCCGGGGGATAAAATCTATGTCGAGTCGGAAGTATTAGCTGTTCAGCCGATAAAACGCGGGGGCCTCGTAACATATGCCTGGACTATTAAAAAGAATGATGATATCGTAGTTGCGCAAGGCAAAAATACCTGAATATTCCCCTTTAAGCCGTCTAGTTAGACGGAGAAATGGTGCAGTAAGAGATAAAAGGAAATTAACGCAGGTGAGGCTCGTTCCCCAGGGGAATGGCCTCATTTGTTTTCCCGCTCTCTTTTACAGTTGAGGCCCTCCGGCGGGATGCCTATCCCCGGTTTGGCGGCAGGTATGGCACGGGTGCGGGCTGCGCGGGACAGCAGGTAAGCCACCGAATAGAGAGCTACCAGTAATAACCCCGCCAGCAGGCCGGCACCCTGCCCCGGAATCAAGGGCATGGTAACGATGGCTATGACCAGGCTTATGATTCCTATCCAGGTGGTGTAGGGATACCCCACCAATTGGCAGTTGCCCCGGGGAGGGCAGCCATAGATGCGGCGATAACGCAGGTGAGTGACGACGATGGCCAGGTAGGCCATCAACAGGGAGAATCCCCCCGAGCTGATCAGGAACAGGTAGATGCGGTCGGGAAGTACGTAAGACATACTGACCGCCGCCAGCATGGCTATCCCCGAAAAGAGTATGCCCCGCAGGGGCACATCGCCCCGGTCGATCAAAAAGGCCGGGGCATCGCCTTCGTCGGCCAGCGAACGCAGCATCCGGCCCAGCCCGAAAACCGAGGCCAGCATGGTCGACAGGATGGCGGTCACCAGAACGAAATTGACCACTCCCGCGGCCACCCCCAGGCCATGTCTCTCCAAAGCTGCCACCATGGGGCTGGTGGCGGGGGTCAACACCCCAGTGGGAATAAGCGGGAGCATCAGAGCGATTACGACGATATACAAACCCAGTAGCGAGATAATCGTAAAATTGATGGCCCGGGGAACGGTTTTATGGGGGTTGCGGCTTTCAGAGGCAGCCAGGCCGATGATCTCGAAACCGGCATAGCCCAGCACTACTATCAACAAGCTGCCGGCCAGGCCCCCGATCCCATTGGGGAACAAGTGCGTATTCTGCAGTTCACCCAGGCCCACCTGGGGTTGGCCGGGCCAAAACCCGAATACCAGCAAGGCGGCGATCACGATGAACATCAGCAACGCCAGGATTTTAATGCCGGCCAGGCTGCTCTCCAGCTTAGTCACCTGGTGGGCCCCCAGCAGGTTTATCAAGGTCACCCCCAGTACGATGGCGATGGACAGCAGGGGTAACGACAACTGCGGTGACCAGCTCTTTATAAGCAAGGCGGCGGCGGTAGCCTCGCTGGACATGGTTAAGACCAGGCCGGTCCAGTAAACCCAACCCACCAGGTATCCCGCGAAGGGCCCGTAGGCCTGGGCGGCGTGGGTGCGAAAGGAGCCGACACAGGGATTGGCCACCGTCATCTCCGACATGGCATTGAGGATGATGTAGACCAGCACGCCGCCCAATATGAATCCGATAATGATCGAGGGACCGGAAGCCTTCATGGCGATCGAGGTGGCCAGGAAAAATGAGCCGCCGATCACGGTACCCAGGGCCATCATGGTAAGCTGGAAGGCGGAAAGTCCATTCTTGTTCATCTTCAATACCTGCCTTCGATTATGATTTCCTCCTTAGTATGTCACCCGGCGCTGCTAAAAATGTGCCCGGAATGCCACTTCTATGCGGATATGTTTTTTGCATACATAAATTACTACTGGAGATTTTCAAGCGGGGGTTAGAGTATAATATACAGGGACATTTTGATGAGAAACGAGGTATGGGGATGGTAAAAAAGTTTAAAAAGGTATTGATTGCCAACCGCGGCGAAATAGCCATTCGAATAATAAGAGCCTGTCATGAACTGGGGATCCGCACCGTTTCATTATATTCCAAGGAAGATAAACTGGCCCTGTTCCGGACCAAATCGGATGAATCATATCTTATCGGCAGTAATAAGGGGCCGGTGGAGGCTTACCTGAGCATCGAAGAGATCATCGGGTTAGCCCTCAAGAAAGGGGTAGACGCGATCCACCCCGGATATGGATTCCTGGCTGAAAATTACGAATTCGCCCAGAAGTGTATCGAATCAGGGCTGGTATTCATCGGACCCACACCTGAGATGATGGACCAGCTGGGGGATAAGATCAAATCCAAGATAATAGCCAACCAGGTTGGCGTACCGACCATCCCCGGGGTCGAGCGGGCCATCGTTTCTGACCAGGAAGCGCTGGGCTGCGCCCAGGAGTGCGGTTACCCGATCATGCTGAAGGCTTCCGCCGGCGGCGGGGGACGCGGGATGCGGATAGTCAGGCGCGAAGCTGACCTTTTGCGGGAGTTTCACAGTGCCAAAAATGAAGCCCGCAAGGCATTCGGCATCGATGATATTTTTGTAGAAAAATATCTGGAAAGCCCCAAACACATCGAGGTGCAGGTATTAGGCGACAACTATGGCAACATCGTGCACCTGTTCGAACGCGACTGTTCCATCCAGAGAAGGCACCAGAAGGTCATCGAAATTACCCCGGCCCTGGCTATCGACGAACAACAAAGGAAAACCATCTGCGCGGACGCCCTCAAGATAGCCCGTTCGGTTAAGTACCGCAACGCCGGCACGGTAGAATTCCTGCTCGATAAACAGGGGCAGCACTACTTCATCGAGATGAACCCGCGTATCCAGGTAGAGCATACAGTGTCGGAGATAGTCACCGGCATCGATATCGTGCAGAGCCAGATCCTGATCGCCCAGGGTTACAAGCTGAATTCCAAAGAGATCGGCATCCCCCGCCAGAGCGCCATAAAGCCCCGGGGATATGCCATCCAGTGCCGGGTTACCACCGAGGACCCCGCCAACGGTTTTGCCCCCGACACCGGTAAGATCGACGTCTACCGTACCGCGGCCGGTTTCGGCATCAGGTTGGACGGCGGCAACGGTTACACCGGTTCAGTGATCAGCCCCTACTATGATAGCCTGCTGGTCAAAGTGACTTCATGGTCACGGACCTTTGAAGATGCCATCCAAAAAGCCCAGCGCGCCTTGCGCGAGCAGGTCATCAGCGGGGTCAAAACCAATGACGCCTTTTTGCTCAATGTTCTGTCCCACCCCAAGTTTTTAAAGGGGGAATGCGATACCGGTTTTATCGACAACACCCCGGAATTGTTCGACATTACCCCGCGCGAAGATCACGAGGTCAAAGTGCTGGGGTACATCGGTGACAAGGTAGTCAACGAGAGCAAGGGCTTGAAGAAGGATTATGATGTGCCCCGGGTCCCCAAAGTACCTGAACCAGGTAAATTGAGCGGGGCCAAGCAGATACTCGACCGGAAGGGGCCCGGGGGAGTGGTGGACTGGGTAAAATCCCAGCATAAACTGCTGCTGTCCGATACCACCATGCGCGATGCCCACCAGTCGCTGACCGCCACCCGTATAAGGACGGTGGATATGCTGCGTATCGCTGAGGCCACCTCCTATTATGGGCGAGACCTGTTTTCGCTGGAGATGTGGGGGGGAGCCACTTTCGACGTGGCTTACCGCTTCCTGCACGAATCACCCTGGGAGCGGTTGTCCCTGCTGCGCCAGAAGATTCCCAACATCATGCTGCAGATGCTGCTGCGGGGCTCCAATGCGGTAGGTTATACCAATTATCCCGACAACGTGGTGCGAGCATTCATCCGTGAAGCCGCCGCTGCCGGCATCGATATCTTCCGCATCTTCGATTCCCTGAACTGGTTGAAGGGGATGGAGGTGGCCATCGATGAAACCCTGAAGACCGGCAAGATAGCCGAGGCCTGCGTCTGCTACACCGGCGATATCCTGGATGAACGCCGCGATAAATATTCCATCGACTATTATGTGCGGACCGCCAAAGAGCTGGAGAAGAGGGGCGCCCATATCCTCGGTATCAAGGACATGGCCGGCTTGCTGAAACCCTACGCGGCGGTTAAGTTGATCCGGGCCCTGAAGCAGGAGATATCGATGCCCATCCATTTACACACCCATGATACCAGCGGCAATGGGGTGGCTACGGTGCTGATGGCCGCCGAGGCGGGGGTAGACATCGCCGATACCGCCTTCAACAGCATGGCCGGCATCACCAGCCAGCCCGCTTTGAATTCCGTGGTGGCCGCCCTGGAGAACACCAACCGGGCTACCGGTATAAATCTGGACAATATCCAGGAGATAGCCGATTACTGGGATGACATCCGGCCCATCTACAGCCAGTTCGAGTCCGATCTGAAATCAGGCACCGCCGAAGTGTACAAATATGAGATCCCCGGCGGTCAATACTCCAACCTCAAACCGCAGGTGGAGAGTTTCGGGCTGGGCCATAAATTCAAAGAAGTCAAGGAGATGTATAAAGCGGTCAACGATATGCTGGGAGATATCGTGAAAGTGACCCCTTCCTCCAAACTGGTCGGCGACCTGGCCATATTCATGGTCAGGAATGATCTGACCCCGGAAAATATCCTGGAGAAGGGGAAAAACTTGAGTTTCCCCGATTCATCCATATCCTATTTCGAAGGCATGATGGGGCAGCCATTTGGCGGATTCCCCCAAGAACTGCAAAATCTTGTCCTGAAGGACCGGAAACCCATCACCGCCAGGCCGGGAGAACTCCTGGAGCCGGTCGATTTTATCGCCATCGAAAAACACCTCAAGGAGAACTTCGATATCGAGGCGACCATGCAGGATATTTTGAGTTATGCCCTCTATCCCAAGGTTTTCGAGGAATACCTCCAGTTCCGCAGGGAATACGGGGATCTGAGCCGCATGAACAGCCCGGTCTTCTTCGATGGCATCAATGAGGGTGAGATCTGTGAGGTCGAAATGGAGGAGGGCAAAACCTTCATCATCAAACTGGTCGCCATCGGCAAGATCAACAAGGAAGGCGAACGCAAGCTTTATTTCGAGGTTAATGGTAATCCCCGCGAGCTGACCGTCCTGGATAAGCAATTCCAGAAAAAGTTTGAGGTGGAGATAGGTACCACGCTGATGGCCGACCCCAATGACAAGAAGCAGATCGGGGCCAGCATCCCGGGCACGGTAACCAAGATACTGGTCAAACCCGGCGATGCGGTCCAGCCAGGTCAGAGCCTGATAGTCATCGAGGCGATGAAGATGGAAACCCAGGTAACTGCGACGGTGGCGGGGACGGTTTCCAGCATCGTAGTCAGCCAGGACCAGCAGGTCAAAAACGGGGAACTCTTGCTACAGCTGGATTAATCTGAAATGCTGATCAAAACCAAGGGGGCAAAGGAAAAAATCCTTTGCCCCCTTCATTTGGACATGCTCCCGGATCTGGGCCTTTTAACCGTCTACTGCCATTGCACCGGGATTATGACTTTGTTGATATCGCTGCCGTCCTTGGCACTGGCCTCGAATACCTCTATTTGGCCTTGGCTGGGTCCGCTGGCGGTGAAAGCCAGCTCGGCACTATAATCGCCCCGCCCGGGAGCCCCTTCACTGGCCATGGTGTGCCCCTGGGCTATAACCATCCCGCTGCTGTCCCGTAGCCGGAAACTGACGGTGGCTTCGAAAACCCGGGCGCTCCCGCTGATCTTGACCGGACTGGTTATAACCTGATCCTTTACGGGAGAGGTGACCCAGATGGCCGGTTCAAAAACGTGGGAAACATCGCGCTGGAAAGGCTGTTCATATAGCCCCACGTGGCCCCACCAATCCATGCCCTTCTCCTTTGATCCTTCTACCATAAACGCTACTTTTTTAATAGTAGGGAATTCAGTCAGGGTGTTGACTATGCTGGCTATACCAAGGGCTTCGCCGCTGGAACCGACATTGGCTTGCAGGACTTCGGTGGAAAAATCGACCGTGGCCAATTCCTTATCGATATTGATCCCTAGTATCCTGGTGCCGGCCGGCAACACCCGTGACGCCCCGGCCGTGGTGGGGGTTCCGCTTATCAGTTCGTTAAGGGCGGCTTTGGCCACTTCGGCGGTTTTATCCACCTGGTGCACCTCCCGGATAAGGTACATCTCGGTCGGTGTGGTCTTAATATAATAAACCGCAACATCCATCCTGACCGGCTCGACCGGGGTAGGGGATGGACCCGGCGGGGTCGGCGCGGGAGTGCGCTGGCAACCGGCGGCGACCATCACCATTACGGCCAGAACAACAAAGGTCAGCAGATTTTTGAACTTAGTCATAGTTTTTACCTCCGCGTGTAATAATCCAGAGAGCAGGTTAGTTCCGTCTGGTTTAATTATATAGCTTTTATAATGTTATTATCTTCAAATCATGAGATACTTACACTATGTGTTGAATTATTGGGCTTAACTGCAGCCCATCGGCTTAGGAGGGGTGATGGTGCATCAAGACCATATCTACGTAAACCGCGATTCCGGGGGGACAGGCATGAAAGCGGCGGGGGCTTCGGAGGGTATTTACGGTCTTGGATTCATAGGGGCCGTGGTCTACTATATCCTCAAGGCCAGCACCATTGGGGGCTGGCTGGTGGGTTTCCTCAAAGCCTTGGTATGGCCGGCCTTCCTGGTCTACGACCTGATGAAATTCCTGCAGATGTAAAACCTGGCGCTGATACGCCAGGTCGGGGCAGTACAATGTTTGATTCATGGCATGAAATAGCGGTGTCAGTCTATCTGTTGACAATGAATGGTCTGACCCTGACAGCTTTCGCCCAGGACAAAAGACGGGCCGTACGCAACACTGGGCGTATCCGGGAACGGACCCTCTTAGGGATGGCTTTGGCCGGCGGATCGCTGGGCGGTTGGGCGGGCATGTACATATTCCGCCATAAAATCCGCTCTCCCAAATTCCGCTGGGGTATGCCGGCTATCATAACCCTCCAGATAATCCTGATCTTATGTACTATAGACTGTTTCAGCCGTTAGGTGCCTAGTTTCTATTCGGCTTCCACGAATTCATCCTTGCCGGCGCCGCATATCGGGCAGACCCAGTCGTCAGGTAAATCTTCGAAACTGACCCCGGGCAGGATATCGTTGTCGGGATCACCGACGGCAGGATCATATACATATCCACAGATAGTGCATTCATACTTGGTCTCAACATTGGCCATAGCTATTCTCCTTTCGGCTCTTCTGGTGGTTATCCCACAAACGCCCCATTTGTCTTGTTCAGATGGGCAATTGAAATTCCTAGCAGTATTGTAAGCGATGATCATGGTGTATATCAACATTTGTATACAGAGATTCCCAACCAGTATAATTATTAAAAAGGATGAAGGAGGCGAACTTATTTGGGTATTAAGATAACCGACAAGGTCAGCTGGGTCGGTAAGGTGGATTGGGAGCTGAAGAAGTTCCATGGTGAAGAATTATCAACGCACAAGGGTTCCACATATAATTCCTATCTGCTTCAGGACCAGAAGAACGTATTGATAGATACGGTGTGGACCCCCTTCCGGGATGAGTTCATCGCCCGCCTGCAGGAAATCATCAGTCTGGACCGGATCGACTACATCGTGGTCAACCATGCGGAACCAGATCACAGCGGTGCTCTTCCGGCACTTATGAAGCTCATACCTGCCACCCCGATCTTCTGCACCGCCAACGGGGTCAAGTCACTGCGAGGGATGTACCACCAGGATTGGGATTACCGGGTGGTGAAGACCGGTACCAGGCTGGATATCGGCAGCCAGGAGTTGCTGTTTGTCGAAGCTCCCATGCTGCATTGGCCTGATACCATGTTCACCTACGCCATGGGAGAGGGTATCCTCTTCAGCAATGACGCCTTCGGACAGCATTATGCTTCGGAAACCCTGTATAATGACCGGGCCGACCAGGATGAGCTGATGTATGAGTGTCTGAAATACTACGCCAATATCCTCACTCCTTTCAGCCGCCAGGTGGACCGCAAGATCAAGGAGTGGGGCGGGCTGAACCTGCCGGTCAACTTCATCTGTCCCAGTCATGGGGTGATATGGCGGGACAACCCCCTACAGATAGTGCAGCAATACGCCCGCTGGGCTGACAGTTACCGGGAAAACCAGATCACGCTGTTGTACGATTCCATGTGGGGCAGCACCAGAAAGATGGCCCAGGCCATCGCCCAAGGCATAAACACGGCAGACAGCGATATTACAGTCAAGCTGTACAACGTGGGGCAACGTGACAAAAACGACATCATAACCGAAGTATTCAAATCGCGGGCCATCCTGGTGGGGTCCTCAACCATCAATCGGGGTATACTCTCGGCGGTAGCCGGTATCCTGGAAGAGATCAAGGGACTCTCCTTCACCGGTAAAAAGGCGGCCGCTTTCGGATCGTACGGATGGAGCGGGGAATCCGTCAAGATCATAACCCAGGAATTGCAAGCGGCCGGGTTCGATGTTATCAACGAGGGATTGAAATGCCTGTGGACTCCGGACCAGGATAATAAAGCCCGCTGCTGCGAGTTCGGACAGGAGATGGTGGCCGCCCTGGAAGGATGGAAGAAAGTATAAGAGAGAGGAGGATCATGATTGACCAGAGACGATTCTACTGATATATCCAACCCTGAGGAAAGGATAAAGGAATACCACACCGACGACCTGATCGTTTACTGGTGGCCCAAGCGGTGTTCCCATGCCGGCAAGTGCTGGGGGGCCCTGCCGGAGGTATTCGATATCGACAAGCAGCCGTGGATAACCCTGGCCAATGCCGGCACCGAGGAGATCATCAAGGCTATTGACAGATGCCCGTCCGATGCCCTGAAATACAAAGTCAAGCCAGGGGCCCCGGTCGATCCCTCCCTGACCAAAGGACCGGGTTCGGTCGACCACCAGGTGGTCCCGGCCGAATTTATCACCATCAGGATGGTCAAAAACGGCCCCCTATTGGTCAAAGGCGCGGCTAAAATAATGGATGCGGACGGCAAGCTGATCAAGGAATCCAATCATATAGTATTGTGCGCCTGTGGAAAAAGCGACAACAAACCATTCTGTGACGGCTCCCACGCTCGTAAATAAAGGTTACCAACGGAGCCGGCTGCCTGTAGGTCGAACTACAGCCAGCCGGCTTTGGCATTTTTGCAATCAAGCCGCTGCCGACCCTGGTCCTATCTAACGTCGGCAAGTGTGGCCCAGGGCTGGCGGTTTTTGGTCACGGCTGGGCGCCGGTCACCCGGCTATATTGATTCGATTGGGGCGGTTGAAGGCTGGCGCCACCGGGCTATGCCGGTAACGATAAACCCCAATGCCAGCGAAGCTATGATCAGGCTGATGAAGATACCGACGGTGGGAATGCGGGCTGCCGCCGCCAGTATTATCAAAATGACTATGAAGGATGCGATCACCGCGCCTTTTCCGGCCCAGCCATTGCGCTCCGCCAGTACCCGGACCAGATAATCAGCCACCAAGATCTTAGCCAGGCAGAGAGCCAGGATATAAATGAACAGCAGCAACAGGGCCAGGGGTATACCGACTATGGTGATAAACAGGACGAAGATCGCCAGCGGCACCACCAGCAAGGTCAGGAATCCCCACCCCAGTTTGGCCGCCAGGGAGCCATAGCCGCCATGGCCAGGCCGGGGAAACAGCCGCGGGAAGATCAGGTAGAAGATGCCCCAGATGATGATACTGGCGATTACCATGATAATGGTCCCGGTCCAGGATATGCCATAATCCACCCGGTCCGGCATCCTGGTACTGGGGCGGACCGGCGGAGCCAGCTGATTGATGGCTCCTACTTTAGCAGCGGCATCGATCTGAGCCGGGTTGGCGGAGCGATAGGTTATGGAACCGTTGACCGCCGCGGCCGGACCGATTATGAGATTCTGGACATCCCATATATTTATGTTGCTGCCTACTGGACCCTGAAGGTAGAACTGGTTGGCGCTCCCCATCGCCTGACCCTGGATGGTGCCGCGCAAATTGACTGTATTACCGAAAATCATCACATCGCGGGTGACCCGGGAAGCCTCCCGCAGGGTTATAAAATTGCCCGCACCGGTAATGCTGCCGCCCACCGGGCCGCCGATATCGACGGTATTGCCGGCGGCACGGATATCCCCGCTGACGGTGCCATTGACTGCGATGGAGTTGCCGGCGGCGATAACATCGCCGTTCACATTGCCGTTTATGGTTATGGAAGAGCCAGCCGCAAAAACGTCCCCATTGACATTGGCCCCGACGGTCAGATTATTACCGGAAACAAACAGGGGACCACTGATGTCGCCGGCTGGCACGTTCACTATGTCTCCGCTCCTGATTTCCAGCGCTGCCGCGGCGGTGGTCCAGCCCAGCAGCAGCACCGACAGTATCAACAGTATCGACCATCGGTTTTTGCTTATCCGCATTTGAATCCTCTCCTTTATAGTAAAATTCGGCTGCAGGGGAATCCGTCCTCACCTCCCGGCCTGCTTTTGCGGCGGACTCCGGCAGGACTTGAGCCGGAAACGCCGCCCGGTCTGGCGTGTCTTTGATAACCTTGCCTGGGTGGAAGATTATGCCTCCTCTAATCAAAATAATACCATAAAATAACTGTTATCAAGCGGTCATAGCCGGTCGGCAGCAACCAGCCGTCATATTTTTTCCGTAAGCCGGAAACATTATTAAAGAAAACGAGGCGGGAGGTAAAATGGATGGCCAATAAAGTTATCGGTTATTTTGCAGATAACAATCAAGCCCATTGGGCTCTGCGGGAATTGAAAAGCAAGGGGTTCAGAGAGATATCGATATTAGGAAATGAAAGGGGTGAAGACCCGGGCAGCCGTGACATCAGCCAATCGACCTCGTCTTGGCCGAGCCTGGACATGAGCGGGGAGACGCTGGGGGGGCTGGCGGGTTTGGCCCTGGGGGCAGGTGCTATGGTGATACCGGGCATCGGGCCTATCCTGGCACTGGGACCCTTGGCCATGACGGTAGGTGGAGCCGTATCCGGGGGCATCACCGACGCCCTGGTCGATTACGGCATTCCGGAGGAGACGAGTCGTTTCTTCGAAGCCAAGGTGAGAGAGGGCAACACGGTCATGGTGCTGAAGACCGATGACCATCTGACTGATGAAGCGGCCCGGGTAATGAGGAATTTCGGTGCCCAGGATGTAACCATACACTGACCGTCAGGTGATTGTGATAAGCAAACACCCGATCCGGCACCTGCAAACCTATCTTGCGGGTGCCGACTTTTTTTGCTGGGGCGCTGAAAGTAGTTGCTAATGCATTCCCGCCGGTTAATTATTATAATTAGGTAGAAACAGGAATTCCGTGAATCGAAAGCCAAGAAGGGGTCCGTCCTGATGAAGAACATGAAAGCGGTCGCGACTACCATGCTGGGACTAGCGGTCCTGGGCTCGCTCGTAACCTGGAACTTCCGGGCCAGTTTCGCCGGGGGCTTGTTGTTTGCGGCCTGCGAAGCGGCGCTGGTCGGCGCCCTGGCCGATTGGTTCGCGGTAGTGGCCCTTTTCCGTCACCCGCTGGGGTTGAAATTCATCCCCCATACCGCCATCATACCCAATAATCGCGGCCGCATCATCGAAGGCATAGTGAAGATAGTGGAGACCGACTGGCTCAGCCTGGACTTTATCTCTGCCAAAGTGCAGGCTTATCCGCTGATAGATGGTATCGCTGAAGCCTTGGCTTCCGACGAAGTCCGCCGAGCCTTCGAGGAAACCGCCCAGTCGATCAGCAGCAATATCATCCAAAACCTTAAGCCCGCTGATATATCCGAGTTTTTTCACGTAATGCTGGCTGACAACCTGGATTCCATCAAATTTTCCCCCAGCCTGGTGCAGAGTGTGGAGGACGTGATCAAACAGCTGTACAGCGAAGATGTCATACGCTTGATGCTGGATTGGGCTATCGCTTCCACCCGGGGGGAGGAATTCGAACGCAGCGTAAAACGACTGCTGACCAGGGCGGTAGCCGATTACTCCAACCAGGGCAGCTTCATGCGGCGGCTGGGCAAAGGACTGGGGGAATCTTTGGATATAGTAAATTATGATGATGCGGCCATGATCTTATCACGCCGTATAAACCATTTTCTGGCCGAGTTGAAGGCACCGGAAAACCATCTCCATATCAAGATAAAGAATGAGATCGAGAACCTGCAGCTGCTTGACCCTGAAGCAGCATCGGCCATGCTCGGTGATACGATACGAAAATTTATCGGCACCGAGGCCGGCATAAAGGCCACCGGCGAACTGTTCGCGGCGGTCAAAGACCAATTGCTGCGCGACGCCGAGCGGGGCATGCCCCTGATCAGCTACCTGACCAGGATCATTCTTCAGCAGATAACCGCCATCCAACAGGATGAGGTCCGCAAAGCGGAATTGGATGTCTGGCTGAAAGGCAAGATAATGAACCTGTTGGAACGCTATCATGTCGTAATCGGCCGGATGGTCCGCGAGAAACTGGAAAGTCTCAATGACGAGGGACTGGTACAGTCCCTCGAGGACAAGGTCGGGGATGACCTGCAGTGGATCAGGATCAACGGTACCGTTATCGGTGCCCTGGTAGGCATCGTCCAATACCTGGTGCTGCATCTCATCTAGACGGATCGGATGCCAACATGATTGGGAAGGAGTAATCGAGGAAATCAAGCGTTGATAATCGAGGTCAATCTTCGTATGGAAGGGGAGGAGAGCATATGTGGACCCGCCGTGATTTAAAAAGCCGGGCTAGGTCGGTACTGAAACTTTCTTATTGGAGAGCGTTCCTGGTCAGCCTGGTGATAGCCTTCGCCCAGGGCAGCCTGGGCGGATCGTCCCGGTATGAATACCACGCCCACAATCCCGGTGACCAATTTACCGAACTGATCCCATACCTGCCCCTGATCATTTCCGCCGCCGCCCTGGTCATCCTCCTGGTACTGGCACTGCGCATCTTCCTGGGATACCCGCTGGAAGTAGGGGGAAGAAGATATTTTGTGCGCTCCATCGGCCAGAAGTTCGACCTTAACGCTTTGGGCTTCGCTTTCAATAAAGCGCGATACCTGGATATAATTCTCGCCATGCTGTGGCGCAGTTTTATCAACTTCCTCTGGTACCTGCTGCTCATCATCCCCGGCATTATCAAGTTCTATTCTTACCGCTTGGTACCATATATTTTGGCCGATAATCCCAATATCGGCTATCGCCGGGCGCTGGAATTAAGTGCCCGGATGACCCATGGCCATAAGTGGGCCTGGTTTGTCCTCGACCTCTCCTTCCTGGGTTGGTATCTGTTAGGCTTGTTGGCTTTCGTGATCGGTACCTTGTTCGTGCTTCCCTATCAAAACGCTACCAATGCTGAGCTGTACGCCGTCCTGCGCCAAAATGCCATCGCTGCCAACCTGACCAGCCAGGAGGAACTGGGTCTGGATAACCTGCCATAAACTGGGCATCCTATTTATGCTGCCCATGATAAAATATTGGTGAAAGGTGAGGATCCCATGCAGGTAATGGTGATATACGCCCATCCCAACCCCCGCAGTTTCAATGCCGCCATTGCGGCGGTGGTGCGGGAGGAAGCCAAGAAAAAAGGCGCCCGGGTAAAGTTCAAAGACCTCTATGCCATGAACTGGGACCCGGTATTAAGGGGGCGGGATTTTGAAGGTTACCAATCCGGAAATCTGCCGGCTGATATCAAAACCGAACAAGATGATCTGCTCTGGGCCGATTCGGTGATAATGATCGCTCCGGTTTGGTGGACCGGGGTGCCGGCCATATTGAAGGGTTATATCGACCGGGTGTTCAGTAACGGTTTTGCTTTTGAGTATACCAAAACCGGCTCCAAGGGTTTGTTGACCGGTAAAAAAGGCCTGTTGATAACCACCTCCGGAGCTGATGAGGAGACTGCTTTGCAGGGGACCATGATCGACACCATCAGGAGGTCGGCGGTAAACTCAGTCTTCGGCTTTTGCGGCTTCTCGGTTTACAAGTACAAGAATTTCTTCGCTGTGCCCCGGTCCACCGACCAGCAGAGAACCGAGATGTTGGCAGACCTGCGCCAGTATATCCAGGACTTTATCTAGAATAATCGACCAAGCGGATCATTTACGGCATCAACTCAGGATGGGGGGGATGGCAATGAGGTATTTGCCCAGCGGGACAGCTGAAGGTCTGGCTTATCTGCGCTACCGGGAAACACTGCGCCCGCCGGAGGAGATGATATGCAATGACTACCTGGCCTATCATTTCGCTTCCTGGTGGACCCGATTGGCCGCGGTCATGATGCAGCCCCTGCCCAACAGTATGATAGAGTGGACTCTGGAGTTGCAGGGGCGGGGGGTGGTAGGATTCATCGTGGCCCGTACCCGGATGTTCGATGACTTCGTGGAGCAACAGATCGCTGACGGCATCCGGCAATTCGTAATCCTGGGCGCGGGCCTAGACTCGCGCGCTTACCGGTTTGCCAAACAACTACGGGGCATAAAGACCTTCGAGGTCGATCACCCCATCACCCAGATCGAAAAAAAATCGCGGGTGACGGCAGTTTTCAAAGGTCTTCCTTACGATATCCGCTATGTTCCGGTTGACCTGATGCGGGACGACCTCCTTATGGGCCTGCTCAAAGCCGGGTACGATCCTACACTGCGCACCCTGTTTACAATGGAAGGAGTGGCCATGTACCTGGATGAGTCTACCGTACGCAAGACCTTGACCTGCGTGGCCGCCAACTCCGGCCCCGGTTCCAGTTTCATATTCGATTATGTCTACCTGGCCGCAATCGATGGACGCATTTTGGGCCGGGCCATAAAACATATGAATTATCTGCAGTATTGGTTCGATGAACCAGTGCTGTCCGGTATCGAGGCCGGGGAAGCGGAAGGTTATGTGCGCGGCTGCGGCTTCGAAGAGGTGGAGGAATTCACCCCCCAGCGCCTTTATGATATGTACTTCAAAGCAGTAGTGCCTAACCGGCCCATGTCCGACCTATTCGCGGTGATCATAGCCCGCCACTCGAAATGACTGTAGAATAGTGTGGGATAAACGTTGCGCCGCCCGTATGGGCTGGATGTGATCGGCATATCCATATAATAATGGATGGGTTTGTTTACCCAAGTGAATCTATGGGAGACGGGGATGTTATCTTTAAACATTCACGGCCTGGCTTTTTTAAACCTGGCCGGCTATTTTGTGCTCTATTCTTTTCTGGGTTGGATAATGGAAACAGCCTATGCGGCTTGGGATGAAGGCCACTTTGTCAACCGCGGCTTTCTAAATGGACCGTTTTGCCCGGTATATGGCTTCGGCATGGTATCGCTGGTAGTCGCCATGCAGCCTTTCCTGGACAACCTGCCCCTGCTCTTCCTGGGCGTGGTGGTCTTGACATCGGTTCTGGAATACATCACCGGGTGGTTTCTGGAATTGATCTTCCACCATAAATGGTGGGACTACAGCAACCGCCGTTTTAACGTCCAGGGCAGGATTTGCCTGCGTTTCTCACTATACTGGGGGTTCGGCGGTATCCTGTTGCTTAAGGTGGTCCATCCCCGCATCGAAGAACTGGTGAACCGTATCCCGGCGGATATTGGAACGGGACTATTGGCCGCCGCGGCTCTGTACCTGACTGCCGACTTGATTCACACCCTGGTATCTCTGGCTTCGTTGAAATCCCGTTTGGCGGAGATGCACCATTTCGCCCAGGAAGCGCGGGAGACTCTGGAACTGCTCAAATACAGTTCGCAGGAGGTCATGGAGGAGAGGTTGGAGGAGCTTAGAGCCCGCTATCATCATTTATGGGACCGGTTAAGCCTGGGTGGCGACAGGTTGATGAAGGCTTTTCCCAATCTCCGGAAGCTGCGGCTGGATTACCGGTTGAAGGATTTGCTGGACAACTTTGAAAAATCCAGCCGCCATGCAAACCGTTGAGTAAAAGGATGACTATGTTAATATAAACTAGAGTCGGATCAAATTTTAGCGAGGCTTTACGATGGACGAGAACAACCACCAGGTCGGAAATGACTTGGTCCCCGATCAGGAGAACGAATATGGGGAGGATGAAATAAAAAGGCCGCGCAAGCGGGGCTTCTTTCTCAAAATATCAGCCGTGCTGGTCCTGCTGGCTTTTATAGTCAGCAGCGCCCCGGAACTCGCCTATATATTCAATAACCGGTTGGGATTCCTGGAACAAAACAAGGTGCTGCGCAATGACCAGATCGTGCAGATCTGTCGCCCGGCGGTGGTCAGCATAGAGGCGGTCGATACCAGCAATCCGGTCAAGACCGCCACCCACAGGGGGACCGGATTCAACCTGGATTCCTCCGGGATAGTCATCACCAACCTGCATATCGTTACCGGTTCAGCGAACATAACCGTCACTTTTGAAGACGGGCAAAAGTTTTACATAAATCACTATGATCCGGTGCCCGGTCATGACCTGGTAATCATCCGGCTGAACAGCGCCGGCCTTCCGGCCATCGAAATCAACTGGGGACAACCCTCCCAGGCCGGGGATACCGTAACCGTCATCGGTAATCCGCTCGGCTTCCAGAAGATCGCCCAGCGGGGAAAGGTGGCCGGATATATCCGCAATGAGTCCGACGACCGGATTATGGCCATCCAGCTGCCCATAAACCCAGGCAACAGCGGCAGCCCGGTGATAGATGAGCAGGCACAGGTAGTCGGAATCATCTATGGCAGTAGCAGCCAGGAAAACAATGGTGCGGAGGAACCCCTGGCCCTGGCCATACCGGCCGCGGTGTTGGAGGGCCAGATATAAGGTATAAGGGGACGGTTCTTGATTTTATACGCCGGGATGATATTTTTACTCTATGGTTGCCCGCTTTTTGCGTGTTGCACTCTAAGAAGGGGAGGGGTCACTTGAAGATTTCCCTGGAAACGGTCATATTCGATTTTGATGGAGTCATAATAGACTCGGGCACGGACATCACCTCCGCCGTCAACCACACCCGCGGCTTGTTTGGCCTGCCGGACCTCCCCGGTGCCACCATTATAGAATACATCGGTGATGGGGTGAGAGTTCTGGTAGAGCGCAGCTTCAAGGGCTGCGCTCCAGAGGTGCTGGAACAGGCCTTGTCGCAGTATAGAAAATACTACCAGGCTCACGCCCTGGATGAGACCCGGCTCTATCCCCACGTCCGGACTACCCTGGAGGCTATAAGCAGTCGGGGCAAAAAGATAGCCCTGGTCACCAATAAATCAGAACCCCTGGCCGAACTGATTTTGAGCGGCCTGCAGGTGCGACCCTATTTCAATCTGGTGGTCGGCCCGGAATCGGTCCAACGTATGAAACCCGATCCACAGGGGTTGGTAAAGGTACTGGATACATTTCAGACTGCGGCCCGCCGCGCCATCATGGTGGGTGATACCCATAGTGATATCGAGGCCGGCCGCAGGGCCGGCACCTGGACCTGCGGCGCCCGCTATGGGCTGGGCAACAAGAAAAATCTGGTTATGTCCCGGCCGGACCTGATGATCGACGATATCGCCGAACTGATGGCATACATATTGTAGTCCCGCCGCCGGCGGGCCGGCAAGTTTGACAACCTGGGCGGACTGAACCAATCGAGCCGCGTTTTATGTATCTCACAGAGAACATCGGCCCTGTGAGCCAAATGATTGAGGGGACCGGCTAAAACCGGTCAGAGTGGAGGAGAAAAGTTTTGAAGGAGGTCTCGGTGGTATAGCATGAACATTTCTAGCGACAAAAAGAAGGAATTGCAGGCCGAGTATAAGCAGATGAAGCCGGATATGGGCATTTTCGCAGTCATCAACAAGGATTGCCATAAGTACTTCCTGGTGGAAACCAAAAACATCAAGGGCAAGATAAACAGTACCAGTTTCCAGCTAAGATCGGGGTCCCACCCCAACCGGGAATTACTAAACGATTGGCAGCGCCTGGGGGCCGATCATTTCCAGATTGAAGTCCTGGAGACGATCGATTATGAGGAAGGCAAGGATGATTACCGCGATGACCTGGAACTGCTGCGGATGATCTGGACCGAAAAACTGGCCGCCCAGGGCAGCGGGTTTTATTGATGAAATCCCGGATACTGCTATGCAATTAGGGAGGTGAAGGCCGGTGTTTGATAATAATGATTTCCGGCCCGGGAATAGATTGAAGCTTAACAGCCTAACGACCAACTATGGTGCTGGCTATAATTCCAAAGAAGAAGCCCGGGAACGGATGGAGAAGAATATCGACCGGATGGCCCGGATGCAGGACATCCTTTACGCCCAGGATAAATATGCCCTGCTGCTGATCATCCAGGCCATGGATGCGGCGGGCAAAGACGGGGTCATCAAGCACGTGATGAGCGGGCTCAACCCTCAAGGGACCATGGTGCACAGTTTCAAACCGCCTTCCGCCGAGGAATTGGACCACGATTACCTCTGGCGTTACAGTAAGGCCCTGCCTGAAAGGGGAAGAATCGGTATCTTCAACCGTTCCTATTACGAGGAGGTGCTGGTGGTGCGGGTGCATAACCTGACCGGGACCACCGAAAAGGTACCGCCCCAGTTTATCACCAGCGAGGTTTGGGAGCAGCGCCTGGAGGACATCGGCCATTTCGAGAAATACCTGCATCGCAACGGCATGGTGATACTTAAGTTTTACCTGCACGTATCCAGGCAGGAACAGAAGCAACGGTTGCTGGCCCGCCTGGATGAACCCGATAAGAACTGGAAGTTCAATGCCGGTGACCTGGAAGATAGAAAACACTGGGATGAGTATGCAGAGTATTATGAAGAGGCCATCAACGCCACCGACGCCGATCATGCTCCCTGGTACATAATCCCGGCCGATAAAAAATGGTTTGCCCGCCTGGCTATCTCGGAGATAATCGCCGATACCCTGGAAGCCATGAAACTGGAATACCCGCGTTTAAATGCCCAACAGCAGCAGATGCTGTCCGTTTACCGCACCCAGCTGTTGGAAGACTGACACTCGACTCGGCAATTTACTTTGGGCGGTTATAGAGCTCCGCGACTATTCCAAAACCAAACACTTTCTTAAGGAGTGATCATTTTGCTGCCGTGTATCAAGGGGACCCGCTATGATACCCCGGCCGGTCAAACCCGCCGCTGGCTGGACCGCCTGGCTCTGAATAGCCGGGCTTACTTCGTGGCGGGGATACTGGGCATTATCAATCAGGCCCGCCGGGCTGCCAACCGGGGCCAATACGGAGACGCCGAATGGGTGGGCTCTTCTTGGGCCATCCTGCGCCTGATCGAAGGGTGCGGGGGCCGGTTTCACCTTCGCGGCCTGGATAACATCGCCGCCGGCAGCGAGCCAGTGGTTTTTATCAGCAATCACATGAGTACCCTGGAGACCTTCGTCTTCCCGTGCCTGATCGAACCATACAAACACGTCACCTATGTGGTGAAAGAAAGCCTGGTCACCAATCCTTTTTTCGGCCCGGTCATGCGCTCCCGGGACCCCATCGTGGTCAGCCGCGACAACCCCAAAGAGGATTTCCGGGTAGTCATGGACAAGGGGAAAAAACTGCTGTCGCAAGGGTACTCGATCATCGTTTTCCCGCAGAGTACCAGGACCACCCGGTTCGAGCCGGAGCACTTCAACACCCTGGGCATCAAGCTGGCCCGGGCCGCCCGGGTGAAGGTGGTACCGGTGGCCATCAAAACCGATTTCTGGGGCAACGGGCGCCTGGTCAAGGATTTCGGGCCCATCGACCGCCGCAAGGATATATACATGGCTTTCGGGGAACCGATGGCGATAAAGGGAAGCGGTGGGGAAGAGCATCAGATGGTGATAGATTTTATCCGGAGTCATCTGCAGAGTTGGCAGCCGTAATACCGTGCGTTCACCATATCGGTTCACTATAATTATCGGTTAAATACATTCGATTCCAGCCAATTCATCCCCGTGTTGGCGGCACAGGTCCGCCAGGGGACTTTCCCCTTGGCGGGGCCTTTTTGACGATGCAGCAAATTTAATTCATGTTACAGCCTGATGATTTGGTCGCCCCCTCTGCCCCCTTTCGTTCGTATTTAGGCTTACTGCTGTGGTTTTTTAGAAAGTGTTTCAGCGGGTTATATCAATATCGACATAGACCGTTAAGGCAGCTAAGGCAACCACAATTGTATCTCCACGCCCCAGAGCCGGTATGTCCAATCTCCGCACTGACAGACCGCCCGGTACCGCCCTCAGCACCTCATCATGATCCAATTTTTCCGGATAAGGATAGGCTATTTTTACATAAATACACATCTGATTGGGATCATTAATCCCTACAATATCAAGAAGACCACAAAGACAGCTGTGTGATACAGCATCTTATTTTACTGTATCCTGTAGCGTTCTTGTTATTCCTTGCTTCATTAAGGCTACAATTATGCAACACTAAATCAGCATTAGAAATAATTAATTATCTTTATTTAACACCAAAAACTCCCCAAACCAGGCCCCTCTGGTTGAGCTATCCGGCACTTGGCACAATGTTTGCGTTAAAAGTGGTCAGTATTTAATAAGTCTAAGTCAAACTACGCAAATAATGATTTATCCCAAAGTCTATTCTGAAGTACCCGGCAATGCCGAAAAAATGAACACTAAAATGAACACTAAATAGAAAGGAGTTGCCCAATTAATGAAAGCTGCAGTATGGTATGCACAGAAAGATGTAAGGATTGTTGAGGTCCCGGAACCCCCTAGACCCTCTAAAGGTTGGGTAAAAATTAAGGTGGCATGGTGTGGAATATGCGGATCGGATCTGCATGAGTATCTTGCAGGGCCTATCTTTATTCCTGTAGGAGAGCCCCACCCATTAACGGGTGGTACCGCACCAATAACACTAGGTCATGAATTCTCAGGAACTATCGTGGAAGTTGGGGAAGGAGTCACCAATTGGAAAGCCGGCGATAAAGTGGCCCCCGATGCTTGCCAGGTTTGCTGGGAATGCTATTCATGCAAGAGAATGGACTACCCTTGTTGTGAAAAACTGGCATTTACCGGTCTGCACACTGATGGTGCATTTACTGAATATGTAAACGTTCCGGCTTATACCCTTTATAAGATTCCTGATGACATGCCATTTGAGATTGCTGCGGTGGTAGAACCTCTAGCAGTTGGAATGCATGCTGTTCGCCGGGCTCCAATTTTAGCCGGTGATAATGTTGTTATTCTTGGTGGCGGCACTATCGGGCTTTCTACTCTACAATGTGCTAAAGCGGCAGGCGCCGCCAAGGTAATAGTCGTTGAGATGGCAAAAGCCCGCAAAGAATATGCTAAAAAACTCGGGGCATATGCTGTTCTTGATCCTACCAAAGACGATGTAGCTGCCGAAGTAAAAAAACTGACCGCTGGTATAGGTGCTGATGTGGCTATAGAATGTGTCGGCAGCAACCAAACTGTTCCTGTAGCTCTTGCGAGTATACGTCCCCGCGGTATTGTTGTAACTGCAGGTGTATTTGAAAAGGATACTCCGATTCAATTCAACAGTGTAACTTTCCCGGAAAAAGAGATTAAAGGTTCTTTGGCTTATAATGGAGAATTCGCAACCGTTATATCAATGCTGGGCGATGGCCGACTTGATGCCAATACGATGATTACCGGCAAAATCAAACTTGATGATATTATCACCAAAGGCTTTCAGGAATTAATAAATAACAAAGATAAAAATATCAAGATCATCGTATCGCCTAAATAGACATTTATTTATGAAACCACTTTATATTGTCAGACCATTAATCCCTCTGTTTATTACAAGCGGAGGGATTTTTACTTTCCTATTCGGTATTTTTTTCCCAACCATTACCCTTACTCATATTTATTATTGGTGGTTCAAATAATCATGTAGCATCTTGTTGTCCCCCACTACATAAATACCACAACCGAGGAAGCACAAAATTATATATCAAAGCCAATAAAGTACACTAAGTCTAAACTTTCACAAACATCGAGGAAACAATTTTGTTAGACTAAATTTGCATGTTCATTCAACAAGGAAGGTGAACGCGTGGATTTAAAGAATCTGGTTGATCCCATCTTTTTACAGCAGTTTCAGGATAACTTTGCCTTGTGTGTAGGTGTGTCGAGTCTAACTGAAGACGCTCAGGGTGATGCCTTGACCCAATCCAGCTATTTTACTGAATGTTGCCGTATCATCAGGGGCTCAAAGATAGGTCTTCAAAGATGTCGCCTTTCTGATATGAAAGGCGGTAAACAAGCAGCCCGGACCGGACAGCCTGCGGTTTATCAATGCCATGCCGGTTTAATTGATTTTGCCGCTCCTATTATGCTGGACGGCAAACAAGTTGGTGCCATTTTTGGCGGCCAAATCCTGACTGAACCTCCTGATGAGCAAAGGTTTCGTAAGATAGCCCAAGAAATAAACGTTGATCCAGATAAGCTGATAGCGGCAATCAAAAAAGTCCCAATTGTACCCAGGGAAAATATCCAGGCGGCAGCCAGGGTGCTTTTTTCCGTAGCCAATACTTTCTCAAGAATGGCTTACCAGACTCAAAAGCTTCAGGAGCGAAATCGGGAATTGGTTCTGGCTAATAGCCGTATGGATAATATTTTCAGTACCATGTCAGATGGAGTACTAATTATTGATGAACAGGGAATTGTCAAAAGGGTTAATAAGATTGCTGAACATATTTTTGATAAACCCGCTTCGGACCTGGTAAATAATCCTATTCAGGAACTGGTAGGCGATAAGACTCCCTGTTCTGAGAAGATTCTTCAACGGCATGAAGCATACTATGATATCGAAATCCTGGTCGATACCAGTGCTGGACGTATACATTGCCTTTCTTCAGGTTCACCGATTATGGATAACGAAGGAATCCCGTCTGGCGGAGTTATAATACTTCATCCGATGGAAAACGTCCAAAGGTTAATAAATCGCTTTAGCGGTGCACAAGCTTCTTATGGTTTCAACGATATTATTGGTAATAGCCCGGTGTTTTTAGAAAGTATTAAGGTTGCTTCAAGGGCTGCTGCCAATATGGCCAATGTTCTCCTGGAAGGAGAAAGTGGTACCGGAAAAGAGGTCTTTGCTCAGGCAATTCACAACAATAGTGCAAGGTGTAAAGGGCCTTTTGTGGCGATAAATTGTGGAGCTATACCCCGTGAACTGGTTGGGAGTGAATTGTTTGGATATACAGATGGAGCCTTTACCGGTGCCAACAGGGGCGGTAGACCAGGGAAATTTGAACTTGCCTCCGGTGGAACACTTTTTCTGGATGAGATAGGAGATATGCCAATCGATCAACAGGTGGCTTTGCTTAGAGTTCTACAAGAACGTAAAATTACTCGTATTGGTGGTGACAAGGTAGTGCCGGTCGATGTCAGAATCATTTGTGCCAGTAACAAGGATCTGGCGAGAGAAGTGAAAGAAGGCAATTTTCGCCAGGATCTGTACTACCGTTTGAATGTGATATCAGTTAAAATCCCGCCGTTGAGAGAACGACGGGAGGATATCCCTTTGCTTTTTGATTATATGCTTGATCGTATCGGGCATGGATGGGACAGCAAAGTTAAGTATGTTGACCCTGGGGTAATGTCGCTGCTTAAAGATTACCATTGGCCCGGCAATGTAAGGGAATTACAAAATGTAGTGGAAAGAATAATCAGTATTATCGACGGGGATTCAATCAGAATGGAACATCTGCCTGAATCTATACTGAAAAATAAAGGCATGTTAGATGAGAATGAGATTACGCAACTTGATATAGATGATATAAGGGAAAACCGAAAACAGTTATTCCAAGAAAAGGAATACCAGAGGATCTCCCATTTACTTACCCAGTTCGGAGGAAATATCAGCCGGGTTGCACAGGAGATGGGGATTGCCAGAAGTACCCTGTACAGAAAAATACAGCGGTTTAATATCAAAGCCCAGGATAAATAAACTCAATTTAATATATCCGCAAACTCCCTTCCGCAATGTGGTACTTTGCTCTTAGGTAACTCAGAGCAAGAACTTCCTATATCCTCTTTATTTACCCTGCAAAAGAGCTCTGGTTTTAGCTTAGCACAACTGGCAGCAGTAATACCGTGCGTTCACCATATCGGTTCACCGTAATTATCGGCTAAATCATTCGATTCCAGCCAATTCATCCCCGCGTTGGCGGCACAGGTCCGCCAAGGGACATGACGTACACGCCGGCTTTTTACGACAATGATGCTTGGCATGCTCCACGATCAACGCATGGAATTCCCCATACAGGCAAGTGTCCCGGGGCAATAGCGACTCCATCTCCAAGCGCAGCTGCTCATAGCGGGCGGTTTCCTCCCAGCCAATTCGCGATAACAGGCGCCTGGTGTAGACATCGATCACAAAAAAAGGCTGATCCAGGGCATACAGCAGGATAGAATCGGCGGTCTCCGGCCCCACTCCCTTGACGGCCAGCAATTCCCGGCGCAGGCTCTGGCCATCCACCCTTAGGACCCGGTTGACGTCGTAATCAAAGGTCTCGAACCAGCTGGTCAGGTGCTTGAGGTGGCGGGCCTTCTGGTTGAAATACCCGCAGGGCTTGATTATCCCGGCCAGTTCTTCCAGGCTGACCGCAGCCACGAATTCCGGAGACAACCGGCCGCTGAAATTATTTATGGCTTTCTCCGCGTTGGTCCAGGCGGTATTCTGGGTGAGGATGGCCCCCACCATCATTTCGTACGGGGTTTCAGCCGGCCACCAGTGACGGGGGCCGTAAGCTGCGAGCAGCCTATCGAATACTGTCATCAGCCGGTGCTTAACTGCCTCTGCCACCTGCAAACCTTCCTTTGCGCCGTTATCTCCACCGCCGCTCAGCGGTCCTATCATAAATGGTATCACATCACCTTTTTGGAATTAAGCCCGCCGGTATGCCTGGTTGACAATGACCGGAGGTTGAAGCTAAATAGATGTATGGGTAAGAAAGACGATTCCAGCCGTCCCCAACCTGATAACCACGGTCTGACGGCCCGACCCTGTAATTGGTGCCCCCGCGAGTGCAGAGCAGACCGTTCTGAAAAACTTGGTTTCTGCGGCTGCCCGGACAAAATCAAACTAGCCCGGGCGGCCCTGCATTTCGGCGAGGAGCCTTGCCTGAGCGGGAAGCGGGGCAGCGGCACCGTATTCTTTAGCGGCTGCAATCTGCGCTGCTGTTTCTGCCAGAACTACCAGATCAGCAGCCTGGGATGGGGGCGGGAGATCTCCGTCGACCGCATGGCGCAGATATTCCTGGAACTGCAGGCGGCCGGCGCTCATAACATCAACCTAGTCACCGCCACCCCCTACCTGCAATGGATTATGCCCGCCCTGGACCGGGCCCGGCCCGGCTTGCACATCCCGGTGGTTTACAACTGCAGCGGCTACGAAAAGGTGGAGGTAATCGAGGCCCTTCAGCCCAATATAGACATTTACCTGCCGGATCTGAAATATTACAGCCAGGAACTGGCCTGGCGATACTCCCGTTGCCGTGATTATTTCGAAATCGCCACGGCTGCAATCCAGGCCATGGTGGCCCAGTGCGGCCCGCCCGTATTTGACCGGGATGGTATTCTGCAACAGGGGGTGATCATCCGGCACCTGGTTCTCCCTGGAGCCAGGCAGGATTCCATCATGATAATGCAGTGGCTGAGCGAAAATCTGCCCCGGGACGCTTACCTGCTCAGCCTCATGAGCCAGTATACCCCGACCCATAACAGCAGGCAATTCAAGGAGATCAACCGCAAGATAACTTCCCGGGAGTATGATTCCGTCGTTAACGAGGCCATCCGTTTAGGATTGACCAATGGCTATATCCAGGACCGGTGCAGTGCCGAGCCAGGATATACACCCCCATTCAACCTGGAGGGCATTTGAGCAGGTCTGCATCTGCCTTGCCGTCGCGGCTCGGGAGCCAGGCCAAATCACCGGTTGAATATGAAGATAAAGCAGGAGAGGGGACAGGGGAGATGAGATTCATCGGCAATCTGATCTGGGTAATCTTCGGGGGGCTGCTCGGCGCCATCGCCTGGAGCCTGGCCGGTCTGTTACTGTGTATAACCATTATCGGCATACCCTTCGGGGTGCAATGTTTTAAGATCGGCGGATTTGTGCTCTGGCCCTTCGGCCGGGAGGTCATCGTGGGCAACTTCGGCGCCGGTGGTCTGATCTTCAACATCATCTGGCTTATCGTGTTCGGCTGGGAATTCGCCCTCGGTCACCTGACGGTCGGGTTGATATTTTGCGTCACCATAATAGGCATCCCGTTCGGATTGCAGCATTTCAAGCTGGCCCTGCTAGGACTAATCCCCTTTGGGGCACAGATAAGGCCCATTTCCAGCTGAACCCGTTCCCGAAGAATTGGCGATTAGCTGAAATACCAGTATAAACATGCATTCAGGTCGGCAAACCTAAACATTGAAACCGGTTAATTGCGTTAAAGGAGAATAGCCGTTGACCCAAGTCATCGTACAGGAATGCCTTAAGTATGACCAGACCCTTTTGCGGGAAAAAATCACATCCGGCATAGACCTCCTGGGCGGTTGGGACCAATTTATCTCCCCGGGGATGAAGGTCCTGCTCAAGGTCAATCTGATCGGACCCAAGAAATCAGAAACAGCGGCCGTAACCCATTCCGAATTCGTACGGGCTCTTACCGTCCTGCTCCGACAACGGGGCTGCGAAGTGTGGATAGGGGACAGTGCCGGCGGCGCCATAGCCGGTATAGCTCCAACCGCTCAGGGACTGGTGATCTCTGGTCTCAAGACGGTAGCCGAAGAAGAAGGGGCAATACTGAAAAACTTTGATAAAGAAGGCGTGGTTGAAGTAACTCCCCATAGCCATTACGTGGACCGGATGTACCTGGCCAGGCCCATGTTTGAAGCCGACCTGGTAATAAACCTACCCAAATTGAAGACCCACTCCGCCGGCATATATACCGGCGCGGTCAAGAACCTATTCGGTTGTATCCCCGGGCTGAGGAAAGCTGAATATCATCGCCTCGCCCCCACTCCTCAGGACCTGGGACATATGCTGACCGATATCCACCAGGCTCTTAAAGTCGGCCTGCACATCATGGATGGGGTGACAGCCATGCAGGGAGAGGGACCCACCGCCGGTGAGGTTTACCCGGCTGGCAAAATCCTGATGAGCCGTGATCCGTTGGCGCTGGATACCGTGGCCACGGCCATGCTGGGGATGGAGCTAGACGACATCCCCATTTTGGTCAGCGCTCGGGAAAGGGGCCTGGGTGAATCGGACCTGAATCGGATTCAGATCTCAGGCGACTATGACCGGCCGCCCCGTCTCGCTGATTTCAAATACCCCAAACGTTTCCGCAGCACCAAAGCGGGGAATCATGCGGTTCTGGTGAGGTTGATCGATTTCCTCAAGACCAGGCCCAAAGTCAATCCCCGGCTCTGCAAAGCCTGCGATATGTGCGTGGAGAGCTGCCCGGTTCAGGCCATTGACGAATCGACTAAGAAGATAGACTACCACAAATGTATCGAATGCATGTGCTGCCACGAACTCTGCCTGCATCAGGCGGTGGAGTTAAAAAGGGATAGCCTGTGGGCGGAGATCTTCACCCGGCTTTACCGCAGTACCTATCGATAATCATGCCAGGTTATATACCGATAGCCCTCCTTACCTCACGCCGACTAACATAATTCACGGATATGGGAATGAATATGGACACCTCAAGTAATCCCACCTAACCCAGGCTATCTTTAAATAAAATGGGATATCCTTCCTCACACCTTGGATTCTTTAGGCATATATAGGAATCAAGGAGGTGAAAGAATGATTTCTTCTGAAATGTCGCCGCATCTTATCTTCAAAATCGAGCGGGTCATCGACCTCAATCTGCAAATCCTGGGACTGCTCAGCGAAATAACCGAGGATATCGGCGATCCGGCCTTACGCAACCTGATCATCAGCGTTGTTGGCGATAAGAATGGCAGCGTACGGTTCTTTATGTTGTTGCTGTTACTTATGGACGGCAACAATAATCTCACCGAGAACCGCAGATTATAGGTCCAATAGTCTTCAAGCAAAATCAGGTTAATTTTATAAAGGAGAGTGTATAAATATGAGTGAATCAAAAATGTTCTGTCAGGCAGTGTGTCCATGTCCCCAGTGCGCCAATTATCGTGCCAGTCTGGAGGAATCATTGCAAGACGAGATCTGTGACGCTGGTCTCTACGCTATGATAGCCAATGAGGCCCCTTCCGATATTCTTCGCGAGCTGATCACCAGCATCGTAGGAGACGAATATGGGCATGCACGTTTACAGTCTGCTCTTCTGGGGCTTTGTGCGCCTCCAGTATCATGTCCTCCCGATTGCCCGCCAGCAACCGGCAACTTTGAGACCGACGTAAGAAACGCTATTGCCGGTGAATTATCAGCCATCAGGAGATACGCGGAGCTGGCCGGGTGTGCTCCAAATCCTGAAGTGCGGTTTTTGTTGACCTCCATCCTGGGGGATGAGTATGCCCACGCGCGGATTTGGAACGCTATGCTTCTGGCTGGTTCAATCTGCAACTACCCCTGCGGATAGAAAAGTGCCGCCAGTCGATCAATTTCATTCGTAAACCATGCGGTATAAGATTTATCCAGTCTTAACATCTTCGCTCAGCTGCTGGGGGCCCCGTTAGGGCCCCCAACAGCGCGGTACATAACAGACTCTCGGTATCTATTTAATATTCATAGGTTCAAACCTATTACTATGTTATTTAGGTTGGTAAAAGCAGATCGTTCTCCAATTCGGGCGGGTAGGGCAGGGGTAACCCTATCTTTTTAAGTAAAGGCCTTGAATTCCAATGATAAATTAAATACCTTATGATCAACGTGGATTATATCAAAGGGGTGAATGAGACAATAACACTAATTATGTATACTAGGCGGGGAGATATATTGCAGTAATCCTTCCTAATATCATATCGGTTTCCCATCTAAATAATCACTGCCGGCTTGAATTATGCTGCCGATGCAATAAAAGATATGCCCAACCAAAATTGGCCCACGCCAGAGATTTTCTGAGCGGAGTAAAATTCATCATGGATTTCCGAAGTCATTTCTTCATGGTGCATATGGAAAACTGGTAATCGGATGATGTGTGACCAAATGGCAAGCATATTGTGGTGCAGGAGACGTGTTAATCAGAAGATTTCCACTCAGAGGCATCAGATTTGGTCCAGGACGATATCACAGGATTATATGTATAGGTGACCCAATATAATCGCTCTGCGGGCAAATCTCGAGGAGTGTTTTTCTGCGAATAGATCAGGGCGTAGCCTTTACCCTTTAAGCAGGGTCTGGTCTAGTGGTAGGCTGACTGGCTATCGGCAACAAGCGCTGTAATCCAGTCATAAGGTGGATGAAGTTTAAACTTTGCTCAGGAACGATTCTGATCTGCCGCAAAGGGAAACGAACATTCATGTAAACTAGCCGGGCGAGTAAGCTGATGAGATAACTTTTGCGGCTAGTTTACATAATGTTCGACTGGTTATAGGAATGGCTGGATAAGCCGAATTGAAATCATCCTTGACGGTCAGGCGCAATCCAGCCGTTCCTATAACGGTCATTATGATAGACTAGCAGGATTTACGGTGCTTATGGGTGATTGGCCTCACAGAGCCCTGTCGGGCTGTGAGGCGATGCCCTTGCTCGTGACAGCGGAGAGGTTTAGCGGGTTAGTTAATGTTTGGCCTTAAATGCAAAAACCCCTCCGTGGTTGAGAGGGGATTCGCTATTCAGTTGTCTTGCTCGGATTGAATCACTACGGTTGTCTTGCTCTGATAGAGTTACTACAGTTGGTCAGTTACTGTGACGTAGCCGCTGGTCTCTTTTGTATTATCTGGTGGTGAGTTAAGTATATCACATTCATAGCAAAAGTGATGTGTTTAGGTTGAACGTTTGCCTTTTCTGTCGGTTTTGCTGAATAGGCTAGGGGAGCGCGTTTGTAGTGTTTTGGCGTGGTTTAGACCGCGCCTTTTTTGTGGCTAATACTTGATAATAGCCACAAATAACCGTCACACAAAATATGGAAACACAAAGGCAGGGGATAGCATAGCCTCAAAACACGTAGTCACAAAACGCGCGGGGGAGAATTTACTTCCAGACAAAACGCGAATGAAATGAGCTTAAATTACGCGCAGCTAGCCTGACAGTTGCCGAAAACCACAGACCGGGGGCCCCGGCTTCAAGGGCTGATCTTCCTGTACGCTTCGTAGCGATAGTTTTGACATAGGGCATGGCATATCTCATAAGTTCATGATCTTGATCAGTGGGGAAGATCAGGGCGGAGCCTTTACCCTTTAAGCAGGGTCTGGTCTAGTGGTAGGCTGACTGGCTTTCGGCAACAAGCGTTGTAATCCAGTCATAAGGTGGATGAAGTTTAAACTTTGCCCAGGAACGATTCTGACCTGCCGCAAAGGGAAAGGAACATTCATGTAAACTAGCCGGGCGATTAAGCTGATGAGATAACTTTTGCAGCTAGTTTACATAATGTTCATTATAGGAAGTTGGGAAATATATTTAAATAGGTACGGAAGCCAGGATTTAGCCATTTGTAGGTGGACTTTTTAATATCAATTTGTTTTCAATAAATATTATTCTTGTTGCCGATTTGACCCTTTTATTAATTCCCCACAATAATTCCTGCTTTGCACTCTATCTTGATCGCTCCATCCGCAAACCCGGGTAATATTATCGGCCAGTCGTTTATACTACTGCCCCCACGACTTTGGGTGCGTTTCCTATATATGCTATACTTCTAATATATCTCCAAGGTTTTTTCAGTGACCGTTGTAAATCCTAATTAATATGCAAGGAGTGATTTTATGACGAGAGTGAATCCCAGCAACAAGTTCTGGATGCGCGCCG
>JBEHWJ010000002.1:0-110279 GCA_040217755.1 Syntrophomonadaceae bacterium
GTCGTCTTTGGCCAGACCCGCATCCTTCACCGCCCGGGCGGCGGCCTCAGCCAAAAAGTCCAGGGTCGGCCTCCCGCCCGCATCCAGGACCGGCATCAGCTCGGAAATCCCGCTTATTATGGCATCACCTCTGGCCAAATGTAGCTCACCTGCCCTCACCTGATCGTTGATTTACTCGATTATCTCCAGACCGTAGCTGGCCAATTTGGCTTGGTCTTCGGGACTCAAAGTATATTCGCGCTCCAATTCCTGCCGCTGCTGGATGGTACCGCAGAGGGGAGTGGAGAGATAGCGCAGGCCGTTGTCATTGACCATGGTGACTATCAGTTTCTTATCGGGGTATTTACGCGCCACTATATTGGCCGCCCCCACGTTGCAACCTGAGGATACGCCGCAGAAGATGCCCTCCCGGCGCGCCATCTGCTGGGCCATGGCCACGCTTTCTTCCGAACTTATCAATACCACCCCATCTACATAGGAAAGATCCAGGATCTCCGGGATAAGGCCGTCCGCTATCCCCTGCACCTGGTGCTTGCCGATCTTGCCGCAGGCCAGGATGGGTGATTCACGCGGCTCCGATATATAGACTTTGATCGCCGGGTTTTTTTCTTTGAGGTATTTGGCGGTGCCGGTCACCGTGCCGCCGGTGCCCTGGCACATGATGAACACATCTACATTGCCCCCGGTCTGCTCCCAGATCTCCGGTCCGGTATGTTCATAGTGGGCGGCCAGGTTGTCAGCCCGATAAAACTGGCCGATTTCGAATATTTGGTCTCCATGGCGTTGTTTGATTCTGGCCACTTCTTCCAGCACCAGGTCGACGTCGGTCTCGGCCCCAGGGGTCAGGACCAGTTCGGCTCCATAAGCAGCGATAGTCTTCTTGCGCTCCTCACTCATCCCCTCCGGCATCACGATTATGACCCGGTAGCCCTTGCAGGCGCCCACCATGGCGGTTGAAATCCCGGTGTTTCCGGTAGTCCCTTCCAGCAGGATCATGCCCGGTTTAAGTTCCCCGCGTTCTTCGGCTTTTTCTATGATCTGGCGGGCGACCCGGTCCTTGAGACTGCCGCTGGGATTTACGTATTCAAGTTTTACGGCAATATCGGCGTTGACATCCCCGGCAATTTTACGCAAGCGAATCAAAGGGGTTCTTCCCACCGCCTCCAGGACGCTGTCTACCATCCGGGCGTTGGCATTCCAATCCATCCAATTACCTCCAATACTATTTTTATAATATCCAATCCGTCCCGAAGCGCAGGGGACGGCGCAAGGTCCTGCTTTCTTCCCCGGGCATGGAACTGATGAAATCGGGTAAGTTGTCCAGGTTTTCCCGGTACAATTTGGCCAGTTCACTGAAAAACCGGTCACGTAACTCGGGTCGGCGCAGGGTTATCCCCATAGCGGTGAGGGTCTCCGTCCAGCGGTTGTTGGTCTCTATCTCATAATCGGTCAGACGTTCGAAGAAACGGCGCCAATCCTGTAAGCTGTCTTCTTCCATCCAACCAATTCCCGCACAGACAAAATGCCGGCACACGGATTCCCGCAAGGGTTGGGGCAGGGTGCATCCTCCCTCTCTGCGGTGGAAACGACACCGGTAACTTTCGCCCTCGATGATGTTGTTAACGGTCACCGAAGCATCGAGGATGGTCAGGCGGTCAAGTGAAAATATGTACTTGAGCAAGTCCGGTTCATTCATATAAAGGTAGACCAGGTCAGTGGGGTAGAAGACCGGGGAATAGAATCCACAGCAGCCTTTATCATCCTGGCGGGGACACTCGGTACACAGGTCCACCTCTATAAAACTGCGCAGACCCTGATTATGAAAGACCAGGGTGATCTCGGTTTCCACCAGAGTGGTGCTCCTTTCCGGGGAGGTTGTAAATAACCCCCGTTAAAGCAAATCATATTTAATAATTATACACAGAAATAGCCCATTATGCTCGCT
The DNA here is from genome assembly GCA_040217755.1 of Syntrophomonadaceae bacterium. GTDB lineage: Bacteria > Bacillota > Syntrophomonadia > Syntrophomonadales > Syntrophomonadaceae > PHAA01. Next base: position 1,946 of record JBEHWJ010000002.1, read on the forward strand.
TATTTATCCTTCTGGCGGTTATTTGCATATTCTGGGCACAATAGCTATGATTTAGTTGAGAATTACTGACGAGAAGGGCGGAACAGGTCTACTCATTCCGAATCGGGTGGGACGAATGGCGATAAAAAACCTGGGCATAATAGGCGGTACTTTCAACCCCATTCATTATGGGCATCTGATCGCGGCCGAATTCGCCCGTGAGGCCTTTGCCCTCGACCGTATCGTCTTTGTCCCGTCGGCCCGTCCACCCCATAAGGATCAGGGGGAGATCCTTGACAGCCGCCACCGCCTGGCGATGGTGAAGATAGCGGCGCAGGACAATCCCTGCTTCTGCGTTTCAACTGTGGAGATCGACAGGAAAGGTCTGTCCTATTCGGTAGAGACGGTAGCTGCCATCCGGGACATGTACCCCGGGGCCGCCCTGTTTTTTATAATGGGGATAGACGCATTCATGCTTATGAACACCTGGAGGGATACCGAACGCCTGGCCGAAATATGTAGCCTGATCGTAGTAACCCGGCCCGGCTATAAACTTAATCCGGAAGATGACTGCTTCGCCGGGGTACCGCTGTTGATGTGGCGGAAGATGGAGGTTATCGCCATACCAGGCTTTGAAATATCATCGAGTTTGATCCGGGAACGGGTGGCACAGGGGAGAACCATCCGCTACCTGCTTCCCCCGGCGGTAGAGGATTATATAAACAGTAACGGTCTGTACAGGGGTTCTGCAGATGATATATAATGACGCCCAGGCGGAACGGATAATCAAAAACCGGTTATCACAGGGACGCTATGAGCATAGTATCGGGGTGGCCCGCACGGCGGAAAAAATGGCGGCGGCCGCCGGGTTGGATCCCGGCCAGGCATATGTCACCGGTATTTTTCATGACTATGCCAAAAACCTGAGTCCCGGCCAGTTGCTGGAGGTAGCCTGGCGGGCCGGCCTGATCACCAATCGGATCGAGGAAGAGAGCCCGGACCTGCTGCATGCGCCGGTGGGGGCTTATCTTCTGCAGACCGGGCTGGGGATAAAGGATGGGGAGATCCTGGCCGCAATCCGGGCCCACACCTTGGGAGCGGTGGGTATGAGCACCCTGGACAAGATTATTTACCTGGCCGATATGATAGAACCAACCCGTCAACCTTATCCTGGTCTGGAACGGTTACGCCAGCTGGCGGAACAGGACCTGGATGAAGCCATGCTGTTGGGATTGGAATCGACCATTTCCTACTGCCTGGAACGCGGCAAATTGCTGCACCCAGCCACGGTGGAGGCCAGAAATGAATTCCTGCGCCGGTTGAAGGGCCAAGCGGCCGGATAAACCACCGCCATGGTGCTCCGGAGCTGGGAAAAAATATTTAAGCTAAGCAGAAAAACAAAGGAGGTATCTGTTTGACAACCGAGCAAAACCTGATGCATTTGATCGTGGAGGCCGCGCTGGAGGAAAAAGCGATTGACCTGGTGGTCCTGGATGTGTTTGAAAAGACCATAATCGCCGATTTCTTTGTCATCTGCAGCGGCCGTAACCTGGTCCAGATACACAGCATCGCCGACAATGTTGAGAAGCGCCTGCAGGAAAAGGGTATCCCGGTACTGCGGCGGGACGGTTATCAACAAGGGACTTGGGTGGTGTTGGACTATGGATCCACCATACTGCATATCTTCCGCCAGGAAGAGCGTGACCACTACAAGCTGGAGGATCTGTGGGCCGATGCCCGCAAAGTCACGGTGGAGAAAGGTGAATAACGGCCCGGGGAGATGCAGGGTCCGGAATAAGTATTTTAAAGAGTTTTAGAAAACTGTCCCGCAAAAAGAAGCCCGTAATCCATGCTTGTGCCGGTATGGATTACGGGCTTTCATTCCGGGGACACGGCCAAATGGCTATGCAGGCTTACTGCCGGGCGACTACATTGACCAATTTACCTGGTACTACGATCGTCTTGACTATCTGTTTGCCGGCCAGTAATTCCTGGATCTTGGGCTGAGCCAGGGCCAGCTCCTTCAGTTCTGCTTCACTTATGCCGGTGGGAACCATGATCCGCTCCCTGACTTTGCCGCTGATCTGTACCGCTATCTCGATCTCATCCTGCACCAGGGCTTCAGCGTCGCAGCGGGGCCAGCTCTGAACGCTGACACTATCCCGGTGCCCGCATATCTGCCATAATTCCTCGCAGATATGCGGCGAGAACGGGCTTAACAGCACTATCATGGTTTCTACCGCTTCTTTCAGAACCGACAAGTCCTGTTCATCCTGATCGAGGTAGGCGGTCAGCATGTTGTTCAATTCCATTATCGCACTGATGGCGGTATTGAAGTTAAACCGCAATTCAATATCATCACTGACCTTCTTGATGGTGGCATGGGTCTTATAGCGGAGCTGGCGGGCTTCTCCCTCGAGCGGGCTGAATTGTGCCGGCGGGCGGATATCCCTGATATAAGCGGCACAACTGTTGACCACCCGCCACACCCGGTTCAGGAAACGGGACGAACCTTCTACTCCCTGGTCGCTCCATTCCAGGTCGCGTTCCGGCGGGGAGGCAAACAGGATAAACAGGCGGGCGGTATCGGCGCCGTAGGTGCTTATTATATCCTCGGGGCTGACCACGTTGCCTTTGGACTTGGACATCTTGGAACCGTCTTTCAGCACCATGCCCTGGGTAAGCAGGTTGGTGAAGGGCTCATCGCAGGGCAGGAACCCGTGGTCATACAGAAACTTGGTGAAGAAACGGGAATACATCAGGTGCAATATGGCGTGCTCCACCCCGCCGATATACTGATCCACCGGCATCCAGTAGTCCACGGACTCTTTGCTGAAGGGCAAAGTGTCGTTGTGGGGATCGCAGAACCTATCGAAGTACCATGAGGAGCAGACAAAAGTGTCCATGGTATCCGTCTCCCGGCGGGCCGGGCCTCCGCAGGAGGGACATTCCGTCTGATAAAAAGACTCCACGTAATTAAGGGGTGATTCACCCGAAGGCCGGAATTCAACGTCTTCAGGCAGTATAACCGGCAGGTCAGCTTCCGGGACCGGAAGCAGGCCGCATTGCTCGCAGTAAACCATAGGTATGGGACAGCCCCAGTAGCGCTGGCGGGAGATGAGCCAGTCCCGCAGGCGGAAGTTGACTGTTCCCAGGCCAATCCCCTTTTCCCGCATGTAGGTGATCACCTTCTGCTTGCCTTCTTCCACCCCCAGACCGTCAAAGGCCCCGGAGTTTACCATGACTCCATCCTCTTCGTAGGCTTCCTGCATGCTGTCCCCCTCCGCAGGCGAATCGGGGGCCTTGATGACGACTTTTACCGGCAGGCCGTATTTACGGGCAAACTCGAAGTCGCGTTGATCGTGGGCGGGGACCGCCATGATAGCACCGGTGCCGTAATCCATCAAGACATAGTTGGCGATCCAGATCGGTATCCGATCCCCGTTCATGGGATTGATGGCATAGGCGCCAGTGAACACACCTTCCTTTTCGATCTCGGTTGAGGTCCGCTCTACCTCGCTGAGGAATTGTATCCGCTGTACGAATTCCTTCACCTGTTCTTCCTGGGGGGATCCCTGGCTTATCTTTTCCACCAGCGGGTGTTCCGGAGCCAAGACCATGTAGGTTATCCCAAATACGGTATCCGGCCGGGTGGTGAATACCGTCATAGTTTCACGGCTATTCTCGATTTGCAGATCGAATTGGCACCCCTCGCTGCGTCCTATCCAGTTGCGCTGCATGATTTTGACCTTGTCCGGCCATCCCGGCAGTTTGTCGAGGTCGTCGAGGAGGCGCTGGGCGAAGTCAGTTATCTTGAAAAACCATTGGGCCAGCTTCCGTTTGGTAACTACCGTGTCGCACCTTTCACAGGCGCCGTCCACTACCTGTTCGTTGGCCAATACGGTTTGGCAGGAGGGGCACCAGTTGACGGCGGCGCTTTTCTTGTAGGCCAGCCCATTATCATAAAGTTTCAGGAACATCCATTGGGTGAACTTGTAATAGTCGGGTTTGCAGCTGGCCAGCTCCCGGTCCCAATCATAGCTGATACCCAGGGTTTTGAGCTGCGATTTCATATTCTCGATATTGGCATAGGTCCAGCGGGCCGGGTGAGCTCCGTGCTTGATGGCGGCATTTTCGGCGGGCAAACCGAAAGCATCCCATCCCATGGGATGCAGGACGTTGAAACCGTTCATGGATTTGAAACGGGCCACCACATCACCGATGGCGTAATTGCGCACATGGCCCATATGCAGGTTACCGGAAGGATAAGGAAACATCTCCAGATCATAATATTTGGGCCGGGCCGGATCCTCGAAAACCTTGAAGAAGCTATGCTGGGCCCAATATTTTTGCCATTTGGGTTCGATCGATTTGAAATCGTAATGGTTCTCCATATAAGCCTCCTTTTCACTGGTTCAGAAATTAAAAAACCCTCGTCCCAGATAGGGACGAGAGTAATTTTCCCGCGGTGCCACCCATTTTGACAAGTATAATATGGTGGAGCTAGTGGGATTCGAACCCACGGCCTCTTGAATGCCATTCAAGCGCGATCCCAACTTCGCCATAGCCCCACAACTTGACCACTCGTTATTGTAACGGTACAACCGCCCCAGGCTACTTGGTTCACCTGTGGTGCTCACCGGCGAGTTCGACAATATGCTTGCCACCTCCCACCATATGGTGACTCTCTGTCGAAGGATTGCCTACTACTCCGGTTCATCGCATGTTCTTTCTTCATTTGACAATTGCCATTATAAAATAACTGTCCTGCAAAGTCAACCAATTCTGCAGACAAACAATTCCTGGCCAATCCCCGACCAGATCAATGCTAAAAGAGTTGAAACAACTCCTGCATGATAACAAAAAAGGGAATATAAGGGAGATGGCGAATAAAGGATTTAGGCGGTGAGAAAATTGTTTGATCTGGAGAATAAATATATCGGGGCGGTGGCGATATTGGTTTTGGTGCTGGCATTTGGCGCCGGTATGAAATACGGTGCTTCCAAGCTCGGAGAAAAGCCGGAAGGGATAGTCATCGAAGAACCGCCCCCGGTGGCGGCGGGAGAGGAAGAACGGGAAACCATTCAGGTATACGTCATCGGTGCGGTGGCCAATCCGGGAGTGTATAGATTGCCAGCCGAGGCCCGTGTACTGGAGGCGGTTCAAATGGCCCAAACCTTGCCCGAGGCTGACCTGGAGAATATCAATCTGGCCCAAAAGATGGAGGATGGCGCGGCTATTCGCGTGCCCCGGCAAGGGGAGAATCCGGATCCTAACGTCCCGGGAGGGATGACGGGGCTGGGTTTTACCGGTTCAGCCCCCACCGGCAAGGTGAATATCAACAATGCCAGCATCCAGGAGCTTGACGACCGGTTGCCCGGTATAGGCCCCGCCCTGGCCCAAAGGATAGTGGATTACCGCACTCAGCACGGACGGTTCGCCAATATTGAAGAATTAAAGGAAGTCAGCGGTATCGGCGATAAAAAATATGCCGAGTTGCAGGACCTCATAACGATAAGGTAGATGCCATGTGGATGTCTTGGCCGGCGATATTGGTCTGTTTAAGCATGGGGATATGCCTGGCTCATTTCCAGGCCTGGCTTTGGTCGGCAGCATTAGTGGCCGCAGGGTTGGCCGCGGGTACTATCTGGACTCGATGGCGTCCGCATTTGGCGGTGGGACTGTTAGCGGTTGGGGTCGGTATCCTGCTCTGCAGTTGGGGCGTTCCGCCCGCTCCGCTTGGCTTGGAGGAGCAATCCCGCTTTGCGGTGTCCGGGCGGATAGAAAGCATACCTTATTATGATGGGGAAAACACGGTCTTCATTGTGGACACCGACGACAGCTCGCCTTATAAACGCCGGCTAAGGGTGGTATGCCTGTTTGCGGCTGATTTCCAGCGCGGTGCCCAAGTGCACCTGGAGGGTAAACTCAAGCCGCCCCGGGCCCCCGGCAACCCCGGGCAATTCGATTTCCAGTCTTATCTGGCCAACCAAGGGATTTACTACAATCTGCATATAAAGGAAACGACCGGTGTCCGCTTGCTCAGTCCTGCCTCCGGGCTGATAAGGAGGATAGATTGCCAGCGGGTCCGTGCAGAGAGCCTCACCCGGCAGGTGTTGCCGGCCGAGGAAGCCGCCATCCTTCTGGGAATGATCTGGGGCGGCCGGGCTGGTATGGACGATCAGCAATATGAAGACTTTCAAAAGACGGGCATAGTCCATCTGTTTTCCGTAAGCGGCCTGCACGTAGGATTTTTACTGGTGCTGATCAATTGGCTGGTTTCGCTGGCTGGAGCAGGCCCCCGGGGCAGGTTCATAGCGGGTGTGTCCGGGTTGTTGCTCTATGGCACCATGGTAGGTTGGCCGCCTCCGGTCACGCGAGCCGTCTTGATGGGTAGCCTGGGATTACTGGCCTACTTGAGCGGCCGCGAAAACGGGCTGCTGAACGCCTTATCCATATCTGGGGTAGTCATGCTGCTGGCGGAACCTTCATTGTTATTCAACCTCAGTTTTCAACTGACCATGCTGGCTACCGGCGGCCTGGTCTACCTGTTTCCCCAGATGCGGGCCTTTCTCCCCGGGGGAGGCTGGCTGAAGGACCTGGTCCTGATCCCGCTGAGTGCTGAACTGGCTATTTTACCCCTGGTAGCTTACCATTTCAATATCTTGACGCCAGGTTCCATCGTAACCAATATTGCGGCCGCCTACCTGGCCGGAGCTGCGGTAATCCTCGGTTTCATCGCCAGCCTTCTTGCTGGCCTGTCCCCAACCATAGCTTCCGTATTCCTGTATCCGGCGGGGATGTTCATCGAATGGATCCTGAGCATCGTCGCGGGGGTCAAGGCCCTGCCGGGTGCCTATCTTTATGTGGCCACTCCCTCCGTTACGGGGGTAAGCCTTTATTACGCGATCATGGCGTTGGTGCTTGTTTCGCTGCGGGTCGAAGCCGGCCGGGTACTGTTCAGACCGGCAGTGGGGCTGCTGTTGATCTGGGTAACGATACTGGTGATACCGGCCCAATTTTATGATCGGGGTCAGGCCGAGGTCGTTTTCATAGATGTCGGACAGGGTGACGCCATCCTGGTTAAGAGTCCGGGCGGCAAGTTTATCCTGGTGGATGGGGGCGGGAGTCAATTTTTCGATGTAGGGGCCGATGTGGTCTTGCCTTACCTGCATCACCGGGGCATCCGCAAACTGGATATGGTCATCAGCACCCATCCCGATGTCGATCATGTGCAGGGATTGGTCAAAGTCATCGCTGCGATGCCGGTGACCTGCCTGGGATTACCGGTCTCCCTGGCGGGTGATGAAGACTACCGGGAGCTTAACGATATCGCCGCGAAGCAGCAAATCCAGATTTTATATATGTATGCGGGACAATCGATCAAACTGGAGGAAGGCTTCCGCATCGATGTCATCCATCCTCCAAGGGAGACTGGCAGCAGCGATCCCAACCGGGATTCAGCGGTACTCCTGATCAGTTATCAAAGATTCACGGTCTTGTTGACCGCTGATGTGTCCGCCGCAGACTTGGCTTCGATAGGTGACCGGGTCGGCGGTCCGGTCACGATCCTAAAAATCCCGCACCATGGCAGCAAAGGGTCCCTGGGCCGGGATTTCTATGAGCAGGTAAAACCTGCCGCTGCGGTGATTTCCGTGGGAGCCGACAATAACTTCGGGCATCCCCACCCGTTGGTCCTGACCGCCCTGGAAGAGACGGGGATCCGGATAATGCGCACTGATCTTCAGGGCCTGGTAGCCATCAGCAGCAACGGCCGCGAATATCAGATCCATACTCAGATTTCGAGCCAGCTGTAGGTCCAAGCGTACATACTAATCGCCCTCCCGACTTCATACCTTAAGGTAGGAGGGTTGATATGACGGCCAATAACTTCTTACTGGGGGAAAAAGTCGGGCGTTTGATGGTAAGGCTCTCTCTGCCGGCCATATCGGGCATGATCATATTCTCCCTGTTCAGCCTGGTTGACACCTTTTTTGTGGCCCAGTTGGGTATACAGGCTCTGGCGGCCGTCACCCTATGTGTGCCGATTGAAATACTGCTGGTCTCGGTAGGGTCGGCAACCGGAGTAGGGATCACTTCTCTTTTGTCACGCACCCTGGGCCGGGAAGACTATGCCCGGGCTGACAATATCGCCTGGCACGGCCTGATCATCTGTTTGTTGTACGGGCTTTTGTTCTCCTGGTTGGGCGTGGTCAATGTTGACCGCCTCTTGCAGCTGTTTGGATGCGCCCCGGAACTTTATAACCTGTGCCGCGACTACTTGAGCATCATTCTGCTGGGCAGCCTTTTTACATTTATACCGATGACCTGCGGCAATATATTGCAGGGGGAGGGGAATACCTTCCTGCCGATGTATACTGCGCTGGCGGCCATAATCCTCAACGTCATACTGGACCCCCTGTTAATTTTCGGATGGGGCCCGGTGCCCTCCATGGGCCTGGCCGGTGCCGCCTGGGCCGATGTGGGTGCTGGGGCGTTTTGCTCGGTGATAGCTTTGGCTACCATGTACCGGTCCCGGGTCTACCTCTCCTGGTCAAGAAGTCATTTTCGTCCGGATATCCTGGTGTTGGTCGGAATCTACCAGGTCGGATTCCCGGCTTTGCTGATGGAATTGTTCAGCGTAGGGCTGCTGGTGTTTTTCAACAAAATCCTGATGGGATTCGGCAGTCTGGCCGTAGCCGTGATGGGAATATTCTCGAGGATAAGGTCGCTGTTTTATACCCCCGTGTTCGGATTGACCCAGGGTTCCATGCCCATAATCGGTTTTGCCTACGGTGCCGGTGATCATGACCGGGTCAAGGAAACCATAATCAAGTCGACCATCGGTTCCCTTATCTTTGTCACCGCCGGATGGCTGGTCATGCAATTCAATTCCCAATGGTTGATGCAGTGGTTTACCTCCGACCCGGAGTTGATCGATGCCGGCATTTCCTGCATGCGCCTGGCTACCCTGTGCCTGCCGGTGATGGGACCCATAATTATCCTGGGCAGTGTTTTGCAGGCCATGGGGCGGGGGGTCAGCGCCATGGTACTATCCGTGACCCGGCAGGCCATATTCTTCATCCCCTCGATATTGGTGCTGCCGTATTGGTGGGGTATAAACGGCATATGGGCGGCATTTTCGGTGGCAGAACTCTTGTCGGCCCTACTGGCCCTGGTATTCTTTGTCCGCCTCTGGCAGGGCCTTTACCCGGCCCGGCGCAGCCCAGGCCCCATGATTCTCACGCCCGGTAATCTGTTGAACCGGATTACTGCCTGGCTGAAGTGGTGATGTACGGCCATGCCTGGCCCAGTATCCGATGTTGATGAACTTGGGGGCTCTGGTTTTACCCATCCGCTGGTTAACCTGTATAATAGATTAATATGGGTGATCCACTTGCTGCAGGTGAGGTGTTTGAGATAATGGATGGCAAAAAAACATATCTGTTATGGGGGCCGGAGGGTTACCTGATCAACCAAAAAATCGGGGAGATCGTAGCTGGATTGGCCGCCGCCGGGGAACCGCCGGAGGTGATAAATGTAGATGGCGATGAGACACCCCCCCAGGAACTGGGGCAGATACTGGATTTCAGTCCGCTCTTTGCCATGACCCGGGTGATAATCATCAGGAATCCGAATTGGCTGGGCAAATCACCCCGCGGTGCCAAAAAAACCGAGGGGTACCGGCAGGTATTGGCGGATTACTTCCAGCGGGACTACCCCGGACAGACTTTGGTATTGACTGCCGGGGAAAACAACAGCGCCAACCCGATAACCAAGTTGCTGCAGAAGGAAGCCCGGGTCATCAATATCAAGCCGCTGACGGCTGCCGATCTGGAAAAATGGAGCCGCCGGGAACTGGAGAAGCGTCAGGTCAGGGTTGCTCCCGCAGCCTTGGCCAGGATCGCGGCCAGTGGGCAGGATATGTATTATCTGGAGAATATGTTTGAAAAGCTGTCCCTGATAAAACGGGAGGAATTATGGGGCGCGGCGGAAATCGATGAGCACCTGGACAGCCGCCAGGAGATAAGTGTTTTTAAACTCACCGATGCTTTACTTAATCGCAATGTCAGAACCTCGCTGGATGCTTTCCGCCAACTGACGGAGCAAGGGCAATCCCATTTCCTCATTCTGGCTATAATCATCCAACAATTTGTGGCCCTGAGCAAGGTAAAGTTCTGTATCGAGGGTGGTTACGACAGTGCCCGGATAGCTCAGGAGACCGGGTTGAAGGATTTCATGATCAGGAAGATGCGGGATAAAACCACCAGCTTCAGCAGTCAGGAAATCCGCCGGGTTTTCGAAAGACTATTGGAAGCGGATACTACCTTCAAAAGCGAAAGCAAAGACCCGCGCGTCGTCATGGAAACCCTTCTGGTGGCCATCTGCAGCAGTGTATAAAACAGGCCCCCTTACAACAAAAAAACCTGCTCCGACGAGCAGGTTTAATTATAATCCCTCATTATCTCTTATTTTACGATGGCGTTGAATTTCTTGGTCAGCCGCGACTTTTTCCGGGCGGCGTTATTTTTGTGCAATATTCCCTTGGATACGCTTTTATCTATCAGGGAGGTTGCCTGCAACAGTTTATCCCTGCTTGCATCCATATCATCACCAGCCAAAGACAGTTCGAATCCCTTGATGCTGGTCTTCAGAGAACTCTTGTAAGCCTTGTTTCTGACCCTGGCTTTTTCCGCGTTCCTGGCCCTCTTGGCAGGAGTCTTGCTTTTTGCCACACTTTCACCTCCTTGGATATTTAAAGCTAACAGACATACTATATCACCCCGGATTATAATTTGCAATGCTCAGAGCATAGCTTTTTTGGCTGGACATATACTAAGGAGAGAATGTCCGACTCTTGTCCCACATTTTAGTTCTATTTACAATTGGCTGGAATAAGATTTAACAGCACTGGGCAGAGAGGTGGGGACATTGAGAAGACGAAATTTCCTCGCGTTTCTTAAGGGGATTTTGTTTATTCAGATCTTTTTGGTAGTCATAATAGCCGGTTTAAGTATGGACATCAACCGCAAGTATGTGGAAGGGGTGCAATTATTAAGCCGGGAGCGCATACTTTGGCCTTTCTCCGGGGTGCAAATCACGGAGCGACAAGCTGAATTTCTGCTGCAGGAGAACAACGTTTTGCTGGCCGGGATCGACAATATCCCGGGCAGGGCGCTGGACGATGGTTACAGTGCTTCTACCACCCCGGAAAACATGCTTGGCGCCCATATCCAAGCTTTGGCATTCGCCGGGCACTCCCGCAACAACGGCATCGCCGATCCTGAGGAGGATCTGAGCGGACCCGGGGAAGAGACCGCAGAGATGGAAGAAACAGTGGTGCCCAACGCTGCCGCCTTGGCTCGTCTCCAGAAAAGCCAGGTTTTCTTATACTGCACCCATGGTGGTGAAACCTACCTCCCCAACAGCGGCACGGCACGGCTGGACGGCAAACGCGGACTTATCAACCAGGTGGCTTCCACCTTGGAGAAATCATTGCAGGATTCCGGGTTACCGACCCAGTTCATAGACACCATCCATGATGCCGATTATAACAAGAGCTATACCTTATCCCGCCAGACGGTAACCAAAATAGTAAACACCAATAAAAATATCATCGGGCTTTTCGATATTCATCGCGACAGTATACCCGGGGAAAGCAAGGCCTCGACTGTGAGTATAGACGGCAAAAAGTGCGCCCGTATCCTGATCGTGGTCGGCACCGACGAACGTAAACCGCATCCCCGTTGGAAGCAGAATTATGCTTTCGCCGAGAAGATTTACCGGGAGGGTGAGAAGATGTATCCCGGGCTCATTAAAGGAGTTATCACCAAAGCCGGAACCTACAACCAGGAATATCACCCCCGGGCCTTGGTGCTGGAATTTGGCAGCGATACCAACAACCTTGACGAGGTAACCCGGAGCGCCCGATTGTTTGCAGAAATACTGGTGGAAGTATTAAAGGAGGTCGAATAGGAGTGATGGTGAGATTGGGACGAACCTTGCTGGTGCTGGTGGTGGTGGTCCTGGTCGGTTTGGGACTAACCCTGTCCGCCCGGGGCATTAACAGCTTGACATTGGCTCAGCCGCCCATATTGATGGTACAGGCTGTCGATGATGTTATCACCGTGCAGGCCCTGGGCGAAAGCTGCCGCCTAAGCAAGCACAACATTCAGGAAGCAGGGCAGGGGATGGGTAGGATGTTGGAGAGGCAGGCCTGGAAGTCCATGGTAAGGATGGGACAGGCCCTGGCCGATTATGCTGGCCTGGTACATTGAATACAGTTTGATTCTGAGATCTATCCGACCGGGAAGCCGGTCGGATTTCTTATTTGCGCCGTTTTATGGTCTGGTACAGGACCAAAACCAGGAAAACGAGGGCACCGGACAGTTTTAGAAGTGAAGCTGGGGCGGGATTCCAATTCTCATAAACAAGGCCGCTATAGTATAGCAGTATCCCCAGGCCAACTACCGATTGCTGGATACGGCTATCCTTGAAATAAGGCCAGTTGAGCCCTATATAAAAACCCACCAGGACTGCGGGCATCAAATAAGTCAAGATTATATCGGTCATACCATTCACTCCCTTGATACTATCCAATCCATGATAGCAGAAGATTAACCAAATGGAAAATCCCCTCCGCCGGTTGATTGTAGACGGTACTTTCGATAGGGTATAATGTAGGGCGTTACAAAGGACTTCAAGGAATCCTGATGGAGGTTGCCCAATTGCAGGAGCGGATAAGAAATTTCAGCATCATCGCCCATATCGACCACGGCAAATCGACCCTGGCCGATCGTTTGCTGCAGATCACCGGTGCCTTGAGTGCCCGGGAGATGCGGGAACAGTTTCTGGACAAGATGGATCTGGAGCGGGAAAAGGGGATCACCATCAAACTACAGCCCGTCCGCCTCAACTATACGGCCCGAAACGGACAAACCTATATACTCAATCTTATCGATACCCCCGGGCATGTGGATTTTGCCTACGAGGTGTCCAGGAGCCTGGCCGCTTGTGAAGGTGCATTGCTGGTGGTGGACGCGTCACAGGGGATAGAAGCCCAAACCCTGGCCAATGTATATATGGCCATGGATATGAACCTGGAGATAATCGGGGTGGTCAATAAAATAGACCTGCCCGGCGCCGAACCGGAAGTAGTCAAGCAGGAGATGGAAGATGTACTGGGACTGGATAAGGCCGATATCATACCCATCTCGGCCAAATTAGGCATCGGGATCGAGGATGTCCTCGAGGCCATCGTGGAAAAAATACCGTCTCCCAAGGGTGATCCGGCCGGAGAGCTGCGGGCTTTGATATTCGACTCCTATTTCGATTCCTACAAGGGAGCGATATCTTACATCCGGGTGGATGCGGGGGAATTACACAAGGGTGATATGATCCGGATGATGTCCAGCGGCAAGGATTTTGAGGTTACCGAAATAGGGGTACTATCGCCCTTCATGACCACGGTGGAGAGCCTGAAGGCGGGGGAGGTCGGTTATCTGGCGGCCGCCATCAAGAATGTGACCGACACCAAGGTGGGCGATACCATCACCAGTTCGGAAAGACCGGCCCGGCAGCCGCTGGAAGGTTATCAGGAGGTCAAGCCCGTGGTCTTCTGCGGTTTATATCCGCTGGAGAACAACGATTTTGAGAGGCTGCGGGATGCCCTGGAGAAGTTGAAATTGAATGATTCATCGCTGGTATATGAACCGGAGTCTTCCGATGCATTGGGATTGGGATTCCGGTGTGGTTTTTTGGGGTTGTTGCATTTGGAGATCGTCAAGGAAAGATTGGAGCGGGAGTATGACCTGACCCTGATGGCCACTGCCCCCAGCGTCATCTATCGCTTGATCCTCACTGACGGAACCGAGATATCGGTCCGCAATCCCAGCCGCTGGCCGGATCCGCAGCGGATCGACAAGGTTATGGAGCCTTATGCCAAGGCGTCCATAATGGTTCCCAATGATTATGTCGGTACCGTGATGGAGCTATGCCAGGAGAAACGGGGTCAATTCATAAACATGGAGTACCTGACTCCGCACCGGGTGGTAATAAGCTATAGTCTCCCCCTGGCCGAGATACTGGTGGACTTTTTTGATGGACTGAAATCGAGAACCCGGGGATACGCGTCCTTGGATTACGATATACGCGGATATGAGGTATCGGATCTGGTGAAACTGGATATCATGTTGAACGGGGAAACGGTCGATGCGCTGAGCACCATATGCCATAAGGACAAGGCCTATTACCGGGCCCGGGCTCTGGTGGAGAGGCTGCGCCGGATAATCCCCCGGCAGCTTTACGAGGTGGTCATCCAGTCCTCCATAGGCAACCGGGTTATTGCCCGGGAATCTGTAAAGGCCATGCGCAAGGATGTATTGGCCAAATGCTATGGCGGGGATATAACCCGCAAGAAAAAACTTCTGGAGAAACAAAAGGAAGGCAAAAAACGCATGAAGCAGATCGGCCGGGTGGAAGTCCCTCGTGATGCCTTCATGTCGGTAATGGAAATAGACGGTGATAAAAAATCTTGATTCCATGGGGATATATCTACACATCCCGTTCTGCCTGCGGAAATGCAGCTACTGCGATTTCTACTCCGTCCCCCGGGCCGATACTGAGCTTCTCGATCGATATACCAGCTGCCTGGTCCAGGAACTGACCCTGCGGGCTGCGGAATGGCGACTCCCGGTTGCCAGCATCTACTTTGGCGGAGGCACCCCCAGCCTGCTGGCTCCCCAGCACATAGAAAAAATATTGGCTGTCATATACGAACTCTACCGTCCGGAGGATGCCGCGGAGATCACGGTTGAGGTGAATCCGGCTACCATCAGCCGGCCGGGTTTGGAAGACCTGCGCCAGGCAGGGGTCAATCGCCTGTCGATCGGCGTGCAGAGTTTTATCGATCGGGAACTGAACATCCTGGGCCGGATACATGACAGCCAGCAGGCCGGACAGTGCCTTAATTGGTCTCATCAAGCCGGTTTTGCCAATGTCAACGTGGATTTGATCTATGGGATACCCGGGCAAAATTGGGATGACTGGCGGACCAACCTGAATCAGGCGATGGATTATGCTCCGCAGCATATTTCAACCTATCTGTTACAACTGGAAGCCGGTGTGCCGTTGGCCCGCCGGGTCGCTGCGGGAACCCTGGCCATGTTGACAGATGAAGAGGAGGCAGACCTGTACTATCGGGGCCGTGATTGCTTGCTGGAAGCCGGTTACGTTCACTATGAATTATCCAATTATGCCCGGAAGGGCTGGCAATGCCGGCATAATATAGGCTACTGGGGGGTGGGCGCCTACCTGGGCGTCGGAGTGGGGGCGGTCAGTTTCGACGGACGGCAGCGCCGCCTGAATAGCCCTCCCCTGGAAGAATACCTGACCGCCCTGTCAGGGGCGGCCCGACCGCATCAGCAGATACTCGAAACCATGGGCCATCGCGAGCAACTGGCGGAAGCTATGGTGATGGGACTGCGGCAGGTGGCCGGGATTGACAGGAGCACCCTTTGCCGTCGCTTCGGAGCGGATGCCTGGGCGGATTATCAAACGACCATCGACCGCCTGGTATCCCGGGACCTGTTGGTAGTCAATGACGACCGCGTCTATCTGTCACCCCGGGCATATTTCATCTCCAATGCCGTTCTGAGCGAGTTTTTGGATTGATACTATGGCTTGACAAGCGATGGTGCAAATGCTATTTTTTAAGAAACCGGCTTAGCACTCGATGCGGGAGAGTGCTAACAGATTGGGTGAGATTATGCCATTGACGGATAGGCAGAGACGAATACTGGAGTCGATAATAAAAGACTATGTTTCCACGGCTGAACCGGTTGGTTCCAGAGCGATGGTCAAAAAGCACGGTCTCAATATCAGTGCTGCCACCGTCAGGAATGAGATGGCCGATCTGGAGGAGATGGGTTACCTGGAGCAACCCCACACTTCGGCGGGCAGGATTCCATCCGAAAAGGGGTTTCGTTATTATGTCGACTTCATGATGGAAAACGAAACGCCCAGCGCCGAACAGATGGGTCTGCTCCATCAGGCCCTGGACGACCGGATGCAGGAATGGAATGACTTAGTCCAGCGGGTTGGATATTTCTTATCCCAGGTGACCAATTATGCCTCGTTTATTATCGTACCATCGGTAAAATTGAGCCAATTTCACAACCTGCAGATCATCCCCATCCAGGAAGGGCAGGCTATTGTGCTGGTGGTAACCGACATCGGCATAATACTGCACCGCCGCATCTCGATTCCGCCTTCCATGCATCCCGATGAACTTAAGATGATAGGCGACCTGTTCAACCGGGCTTTGAGAGGCAAGAACCTCCATGAGATCAAAAGAGGTGATCTGATGGTCCTGCGCGATGAGATAAAGAACCGGCGCAAGGTTATCGACAAAGCCCTGGAGGCTATAGATACTTTGCTGGACCACTCCCAGGATGACCGGGTCGTGATCACCGGCGCCTTAAATATAATCAAAGAACCGGAGTTCAAGGATCTGGATAAGTTGCGCAAGGTGCTCACCATATTTGAAGAGGATGGGCAGATCAAAGATATATTGCCGGACCAGATCAGTGAAGAAGTCGATATCAGGATCGGCAAAGAGAACAAATTGGAGGATATCAGGGAGATGAGCCTGGTTTTTGCCGGCTATAAAACGGCCGGCGAGATGGGCAAGATGGGGGTAATCGGTCCGGTGCGGATGGAGTATTGGAAAGCAGCCGGTACGGTGGAATCAGTCAGCCGTATTATCGATGAAATTGTAAACCGCTGGGGACTGAAGTAGAATCCCGGTCGCCGTCCCGCAGCAAGGAGATATCATGTCCGATAACAGTATCCATAAAGGCGAAATAGACGAGAAGACCCAAGCCCTGTTGAGCAACGCCAACGCTGCCCGTTTACTTGCCCAGACCATAGAGGGTACCATTGGACCCAAGGGTTTGGACATAATGATGGTCGGAAACCTTGGCGATGTAGTGATCAGCAACGACGGGGTCACTATATTAAAACTGATGGCGGTTAATCACCCTGCAGCCAGGATGATCATTAACGCTGCCCGGGCCCAGCAGGAACGGGTTGGGGATGGCACTACCACTGCCACCATCCTGGCAGGGACACTGGTGGCGGAGGGCGCCAACCAGGTTATGAAAGGGGTACCGGTCACCCAGGTAATCGAGGGGATCAAGCTGGGCGTGGAATGGAGCGTGCAATTAATCGAACAGCACAACCGCAGCGTCGCTTCAGTTGATGATCCAATCCTGTTCAACGTAGCAGTCACCGCCGGCCGGGATCAAAGGGATATCGCCGGTCTGGTGCTGGAAGGGGCCAGGATTGTCGGGCGCCAAAAACTGCTGGACCCGGATTACAGGTTCTGTGATGCGGTGGTAGCCAGGGAAGGTGCCGTCAGTCAGGTATTTATGGGGACGGTCGTTAACCGCTCCCCCCTCAATAAAGATATGCCCAGGATTTTGGAGGGTGCCAGGATACTGGTTCTGGATGATGCCCTGGCACCAGAGGACATAGATAATGAATCCAGGCATACCGAAGCAGGTTTTCTGCATTATCTGGAGAACAAGAAACGCTATGAAGGCAATTTACGCAAGATATGCGCGATGGGCGTAAATATGGTGTTGGCGGACCGCAGTATCGACGATATCGGCGAACAGATCTTCACCGAAGCCCACATAATGGCGGTCCAAAGGGTATCGCGGCGAGAACTCGATACATTATGCAAGCACACCGGGGCCCGGAAATTAAAGAGGAACGGCCTCAGCCTCCCTGAAGAGCAGCTAAACGGCTATCTGGGCCGTGCCGCCCGGGTCCAGGCAGATGATAAATTGGGCAGTATATCGGTGCGGGAAGGCGGCGGCTTGCCCCAGGCCACAGTCCTGGTGGGAGCCGCGACCGAAGAAGTTGCCGGTGAAAAGGAACGTATCGCCCGTGATGCAGCCGCAGCCGTACAGGCGGCGCTCCAAAAAGGCATCGTCCCCGGCGGCGGGGCCATAGAAGTGTGGACCGCCAGGCAGTTGGATAGGCTGGCTGGCGAAGTGAAAGGGATGGCGGCTTACGGGGTGCAAGCTGTAAAAGAAGCGCTCTTGCGTCCTTTCGCATGCATAGCTGCCAATGCCGGCTTTAATCCCTTGGAGAAGATAAGCCAGGTGATAGCCGAACAAAATCAAAACGAATCGAACAGCATAACGCTTGATTGCGACGATGGCAGTATGATCGACGCTTTTTCATGTGGCATCGTCGACCCGTCCCTGATCAAGATACACGCATTGAAGACGGCCGGGGAAGTCGCCGCCGCGATTTTAAGAATCAATACCATAATCAAAATGAAAGATGGGGAATGTAATACACAGGATTCGGTAGAATAGAGGTGACGAAAGGTATGGCAGAAAATACCACCCAAAAGGTGAACGGGATTCCGGTGACCGAGGCTGAGGCGGTTGAGAGTAACCCGTCCGCGGAAAAGACACGGGAAGAACAGCTTACCGAGGAACTGCTCAAGTACAAGGAAGAAGCGGAAAAAAATTATGACAAATATCTGCGCGCCCTGGCTGAGGCTGAGAACACCAGAAAACGCAGCATCCGAGACCGGGAAGAGTATATCAAATACGCCAATGTGGGTATGGTCAAAAAGATTCTCCCCATCATCGACGACCTGCAACGGGCTATAGAGGCAGCCAATTCGACCCGGGATATCGAGGCTATGTTGAAGGGTGTGGAAATGATCGCCGGGCGGCTGGATGAGGTTTTGATGGGAGAAGGGGTCACTGCTATCGAGAGCGTCGGTAAACCGTTCGACCCTCAATATCATGAAGCCTTGATGGTAGAGGCCAGTGAAGACCATCCACAGAACACGGTTATCGAGCAATTTCAGACCGGATATGTGATGCATGATCGAGTAATCCGACCTAGCCTGGTAAAGGTTAGTTCATAATATTTGGAGGTGTCTGGTAATGGGAAGAGTAGTGGGGATTGACCTGGGTACGACCAATTCCGTCATCGCAGTGATGGAAGGTGGGGAAGCGGTCGTCATCAACAGTATCGAAGGGGAGAGGATAACCCCGTCGGTAGTCGGTTTTTCCAAGACCGGGGAGAGACTGGTAGGCCGGGTGGCCAAACGTCAGGCGACGACCAACCCGGAGCGAACTGTTTCCTCCATAAAAAGACGTATGGGGACTGATTATAAAGTCAGTATAGACGGCAAAAAATATTCGCCGCCGGAGATATCAGCCATGATACTGCAGAAGATGAAATCCGATGCGGAAAGTTATCTGGGTGAAAAGATCACCAAGGCGGTGATCACGGTGCCAGCCTATTTTACCGATTCCCAGCGGCAGGCCACCAAGGATGCGGGCACCATTGCCGGCCTTGAGGTATTGCGGATCATCAACGAACCCACTGCTGCGGCACTGGCTTACGGGATGGACAAGGAAGAGAACCAGACCATCATGGTATTTGACCTCGGTGGAGGCACCTTCGACGTCTCCATATTGGAGATAGGGGATGGCACATTCGAGGTTAAGGCCACCAGTGGCAACAACCGGCTGGGCGGTGATGACTTCGATGAGAGGATCATAAACTGGCTGGCAGATGAATTCAAGAAGGAGAACGGCGTAGATCTGACCAAAGATAAAATGGCCATGCACCGGCTCAAAGAGTCGGCTGAAAAGGCTAAGCATGAATTATCCAGTCTAATGAGTGCCGATATAAACATACCCTATATAACAGCCACCCAGGAAGGGCCCTTGCATCTGGAAAGAACCCTGACCCGCGCCCGCTTCAATGAGATGACCGCCGACCTGGTGGAAAAAACTGTGGGCCCCATGAAGCAGGCCATGAAAGACGCCAACCTCAAGGCTGCCGATCTTGACAAGGTCATCCTGGTGGGTGGTTCCACCAGAATACCGGCGGTTCAAGATGCAGTTAAAGCCTACACCGGCAAAGAGCCGTTCAAAGGCATCAATCCCGATGAGGTGGTTGGCCTCGGTGCCGCCATTCAGGCCGGAGTTTTAACCGGTGATGTAACCGATGTGGTTTTACTCGATGTCACCCCTTTATCGTTGGGGATCGAAACCCTTGGGGGAGTTTTCACCAGGATTATCGAGCGCAATACCACCATTCCCGTCTCCAAGAGCCAGGTGTTCACCACCGCTGCAGATAATCAACCCTCGGTCGATATCCATGTATTGCAGGGGGAAAGAAAGCTGGCCCAGCACAACGTGACCCTGGGTCGTTTCCAGCTGGCTGGAATACCCCCCGCCCCGCGGGGAATACCCCAGATCGAGGTAAAATTTGATATAGATGTCAATGGTATCGTCAATGTTACCGCTAAAGATCTGGCTACCAATAAAGAACAGAAGATAACCATTACCTCTTCCAGCGGCCTAAGTGATGATGAGATCGAGCGGATGGTCAAAGATGCTGAGAAATTCGCCGAAGAAGACAGCCAGCGCTTTAAAGAGATAGAGGCCAGGAACGCCGCGGACAGCATATTATATCAAGTTGACAAAAACCTGAAAGAGTTTGAAGATAAGATAGACGAAACCGACCGGACCGCTGTCAATAATGCCAAAGAGCAGCTGCAGAAGGCCCTGGAAGGTGATGACATAGCCGAGATCGAGCGCTGCACCGGGGAATTGACCCAAGCCATGTATGCATTTACCAGCAAGATGTACCAGAATGTCAATCCCGAGCCAGGAGGGCCCGGCGGCGCAGACGAGGATATAATCGATGCCGACTATAACATGTCGGATGATAAGGAAGGCAAATAGGTGAGGCTTATCAGGAAGGTGGGGAAAAATGGCCTCCAAGCGAGACTATTATGATGTTTTGGGGTTGAGCAGATCGGCTGCTGCTGAAGAAATCAAGAAAGCCTATCGGCAGAAGGCGAAAAAATATCATCCCGATGTCAATAAAGAAGACGCCGATGCAGCCGAGAAATTCAAGGAGGTCGCCGAGGCATACGAAGTCCTCAGCGACCCCCAGAAGCGGGCCGCCTATGACCAGTACGGGCATGATGCCTTCGATCCTTCCCGCATGGGGGGAGGATTTACTGATTTCAGCGGCATGGGTGGATTCGGAGATATATTCGACATGTTCTTTGGCGGGGCGGGAGGCCAGCGCCGCCGGGGGCCGCAGCGGGGCGCAGACCGGGAGGTAAGGCTCGACATTAGCTTCGAGGATGCCGTCTTCGGAGCTGAAAAAGAGATGGATCTGATGCGGGTGGAGAATTGCGAAAAATGTGACGGAAGCGGTGCTGAACCCGGCTCGGCGATCAACACCTGCCCGCAGTGCCAAGGCAGCGGCAAGGTCAGAAATGTTCAGAATACGCCTTTCGGGCGTTTTGAGACTACCCACACCTGCAGCCGATGCAACGGGGAAGGCAGGGTCATCGAGAAACCCTGCACTGCTTGTAAAGGACGGGGCAAAGTCAAACGCAAACGGGCTATCAATGTACGTATCCCGGCGGGGATAGATACCGGGGCCCGGCTGAGAATACAAAATGAGGGCGAAGAAGGTATACTCGGCGGTCCTCCCGGAGACCTGTATATCGTAGTGGTGGTCAAAAATCACCCTCACTTCAAGAGAGACCGTTATACCTTGATCTGCGACCTGGATATAAATATGGTACAGGCTGCTTTGGGGGCAGAGGTGGAAATACCGCTGCTCAGGGGTGACAGCCATCTGTTGCATGTTCCGGAAGGAACTCAACCCGGGGATATATTGACGGTGAAGAATAAGGGCATACCTCACCTGCAGGGAAGCCGTAACGGGGATCTGAAGGTTCGGATAAATGTAAAGATACCTACCCGCCTCAACAAAAGGCAGAAGGAACTCCTGGCCTCCCTTTTCGAAGGGGAAGACAAGGAGACCAAGAAGGGTTTGTTCGATAAATTGAAAGACGCTATGGGTTAGGGGTCAGACTGTATGAATTGGAAGGAATTCAGTGTACTCACCGAGGGGGTTTGTGTCGAGGCCATCGCCGGTATTTTCCACAGCATGGGCTCCGGCGGGGTGATAATCGAAGACCCCCAGGCGGCCAGGAAATATATCAGTGAGAGATGGAAGCCGGAATCAGTTTCCGAGGATTTTCTCAACCATGAGTTTGTAGTCGTGAAAGCCTATTTTCCCGAGGACCGTGATGTCTTCGCAGCCTTTTCCCAATCGATAGAATTGGTGGAAGCCAATTTCCGGGTAAAATGTTCGGTCTTTATCGACGACGTCCGCAACGAAGACTGGGAGGAGAATTGGAAGAAATATTACCATACATTCAAGGTGGGCGAACGCCTGGTTATAAAACCGTCCTGGGAAGACTATGATGCCCGGGAAGGGGAAGTCATAGTCAATATCGATCCGGGGATGGCCTTCGGCACCGGTATCCACGCTTCTACCCGCTTTTGCCTCCGGTTTTTGGACCAATATGTCCACGGGGGCGAGAGTATTATAGATGCGGGATGCGGTTCAGGAATATTGTCGATCGCCGCCGTTAAATTAGGGGCGGCCGGCGTTTTCGCCATGGACATCGATGAACTGGCCGTGCGGATAGCCAGGGAAAACATAGCCCTGAACGGATTGACGGATAAGATCGAGGTACAGGCCGGGGACATAGTGGCCAACCTCCGCGCCCGGCAGGTGGACATGGTGCTGGCCAATATCACTGCCGAGGTGGTGGTCGAACTCATACCTGAGGCGGCGGGGGTAATAAAAAGCGGGGGATACCTGTTTGGTTCCGGGATTGTCGACAGCCGTTGGCCATTGGTGCAGAGGGCTTTGGAAGAAAGCGGTTTTGTGATCGAACAGGTCTTGCAGGACGTGGACTGGATCGGGGTGGCCGCTCGCCGCCGCTAGGGTACTGCGTTACACTCGCGGGCTATGCTTATTGATGAATCACGGGAATTCGATACGTTGCATTTAAACCAAGATCAGCAGGGAGATAATTTGAAGAGGATATCTTTTTGTACCCTGGGCTGCAAGGTCAACCAGGTGGAAACCGAACAAATGACAGAGGATTTCTTAAGGCGGGGTTACCAGGTAGCGGACTATGGTGACCCTGTTGACGTTTGCATCATAAATACCTGTACCGTCACCCACATAAGCGACCGCAAGTCCAGAGCCATGCTGAGAAGGGCGATACGCACTAACCCAGCTGCGCTGGTAGTGGCTACCGGTTGCCTCGCGCAGGTAGACGCCGTTCAGATCGGTGCAATGGAAGGGGTGGGCCTAGTAGTCGGCAACCGGGCCAAGGAGCACATCGCTGCAATAGTGGAAACCTGCCTGGCCGGGGAGGGGCCCGGTCAATCGTTGTGGCTGGAACCGCCCTGCCCGCAGCAGGGATTAAGGCCATCCCTTTATTCCAGGCCCCACAAGCGCACCCGGGCCTTTGTCAAAATCCAGGACGGCTGCCAGAGCTTCTGCTCTTACTGTGTGGTCCCGTATGCCCGGGGGCAGGTTCGCAGCAAGAGACCGGATGATGTGGTGGCGGAGATAGTTCAATTAAGGGAACTGGGTTACAAGGAGATGGTTTTGACCGGGATCCACACCGGACAATACGGAAGGGATCTTGAGGATTGGGATGTTACCCGGTTGCTCGATTATATTTTAGGTCAAGTTACTGGTGATTACCGCATCCGTTTAAGCTCCATAGAACCTCTTGAGGTGACTGATCGGTTACTGGCGATGATGGCCACCGACCCCCGTATTTGCCGGCACTTGCACATCCCCTTACAGAGTGGCAGCGATCAGATTTTAACCTCCATGGGGCGGCATTATACGCGGGACTATTATCGGCGATTGGTGCTCAAAGCAGCGGCTCTGCTCCCCACGGCGGCATTTACCGCCGATGTTATGGTGGGATTTCCCCGGGAAACCGACACCGACTTCCAGGCTACCTACGATCTGCTTGCGGAACTCCCTGTATATGATCTGCACGTTTTCAAGTATTCCCAACGGGCAGGTACGCCGGCGGCCAATATGACCGGACAGGTGGAAGCGACGGTCAAGCAGCAGCGCAGCCAGGAATTGCTGGCCTTGGCCAATAGCAAGAAAAGGCAGTTTATAGCGAAGCAGGTGGGTCAGGCGGTGCCGGTCGTAATCGAAAAAATGTTATCGGCCGGTATATATACGGGTCTCAGTGATAATTATATTGAAGTACACTTACCCGGCCGGGGTGATATGGTGGGTGAACTGGTTACGGTGGTGATCGATGCAGCCCATCCCGATCTTGCTACCGGTCATGTGGTAGGTTAGGGCCAGGTCCTACCATATATGAGGTCGATTAATGGGGGACGATATACAAACTTCTTTTGTTTGAGGCCGCTTCATCGATCTGGTCACGTCTTGGCATCGACCCAACCCCTGCCTTATAGAGCAGTTGTTTTATATCTGCACCGGCCCAACAGGCAATAAGCCGAGCAGTATGGACTGAGCAAGTTTTTTGGCCGGACCATGGTGCCGCACATGGATAAGTTTTACACGTGCCTCTTGTAATAGGGCCATTATCTGATAAAATGAAGGATGTAACGCTGTTATCGCTGTTAATTGCCTTTACCGTCTTATAAGACAATAGATAAGCTTGTTACAAGAGGGAGGTGACATACTGTGACTGCACCCGATTGCCTATTTTGCAAGATCGCGGCCAGGGAAATACCTGCGGATGTGATATATGAAGATGATCAGATGATCGCTATCCGCGATATCAATCCAGCGGCACCGGTCCATTTTTTGATAATTACCAAATCCCATGTCGCCTCGTTAGTGGATGCAGGCCCGGAACATACGGAGTTGCTGGGGAGCATACAGTTACTGGCCTCTCGCTTGGCCCGTCAGGAAGGTATTGCCGAACAGGGTTTTCGCCTGGTGAATAATTGTGGTAAATGGGGGGGGCAGTCCGTGTTCCACCTGCATTATCATGTGCTGGGCGGCAAACCGATGGGTTGGCCTCCCGAATAATCTTGACTCGAAGCCATTAAGAAATGTAGAATATAATGGCGTCTATCAGCCCGGTCAGGTGAGGGGAGGGATATAATGAGCGAAGTCAAAGTTGGAAAAAACGAATCCCTGGACAGTGCTCTTAAGCGGTTTAAGCGTACTTGTCAGAAGTCCGGGGTTATGCAAGATATCAGAAAACATGAACACTATGAGAAGCCCAGTATTCGTAAGAAAAAGAAGTCTGAAGCAGCCCGTAAGAAGAAAAAATTCTAAGATCAAGTTAAGATAATGCAGAATCAAAAGTCTGGTGGGTGAAAAGCTTGCCAGGCTTTTTGTTAAACCGGTTTGGGAGGGGTATCGAGTGTCGTTCATGAATAAAGGGATGCAGAACAGGAAACAGAGAAAGGCCATGGTGGTGATCGTGGGATTGGTTTTGCTCTCCTTTGTGCTCAGCATCGTAGCCGTGGGTATCTGGTAATTTTCTCGGGAACAGCAGAGATCAGCCAACCGGGAACAGAGTGTCGGTCCAACCGGCACTCTTTTTTGTGGTTTTTCGAGAACGATAGGGGCGTCGACGTATAGGCAAGCATTTAGCAGCTTTGCCAAGCATATATTTATGTTGATACGTATATATCGCTATGAATTCGCTAAGTTGGCAGATAAACAAGTTTTGATCAGGAGTGCGGGTGTTGGGAAGAGGAGGGTAAATCGATGGAGAATAAGCGGGAAGCGTTCAGCAAAGCCGTGGCTGATTTTTTGGAGATACCTGCAGACATAGTACTGGACTTGCCCAAACTGACCATTACCGGCAGGAATGAATTATACCTGGAAAATCACAAAGGGATTATAGAATATTCCACCTCCCGGATGAGGATCAATCTAAGCCGGGGATACCTGGAGGTAAGCGGAGATAACCTGGAGATTCAGGCCTTGATGCCGGATGAAATGAGGGTAATAGGCGACATCAGCAGTGTCAGGTATTTGGATTGATCGGAGGTACTTATGGCTGGCAGGTTTTCCGACCAGATAGGGGGATTCATATCGCTCCGTTTGAGAGGTCAGCACCAAGAGAAGATTATCAATTTGGCTCTGGTCCGGGGAATATACATTTGGGATATTAAACGGGACGGCGATTATCTGTATTTGAAGGTTAGAAACAGCGGTTATGAAGCATTCAAGGTCATAGCCGAAGAACATGACTTCGAACTGGAGGTCCTGAAAAGAGACGGACTCCCCTTCTACAAAAAAATCCTTAAGCGACGAGTGGGATTATTGGGGGGGGCTGCCCTGTTCATCGCTGCCCTCTATCTGATCTCCTCATTTGTGTGGTTCGTCGATGTCAGCGGCAATCAAAAGGTAGAGGGCGCCCGGATCCTGGCTTCCGCCGCCCGTAATGGCGTCTACCCGGGAGCGGGGAAATGGAGCTTCAGCCGCATAGAAGCCGAAGAAGCCATGCTGCGGGAGTTGAGCGAGCTTACCTATGTCGAGTGTGATATCAAGGGAGTAAGAGCCAACATTAAAGTGGTAGAAAAGATTCTGCCTGATCCGCACGTAACCGGACCCTGCGACATCGTCGCCGAACGGGATGGACTGGTGGAAGAGGTACTGGTGCTTAATGGCCGGGCCAATGTTCAAAAAGGAAACGTTGTAGTCAAGGGAGATGTATTGATATCCGGCATTTTCGTTCCTACTCCGCCGCTGGAAGGCCTGCCCCCGGACCCCAACGCGGTTACCGAACCGACCTTGGTCCGGGCCCGGGGCCATATAAAGGCCAGGACCTGGTATGAAGGGTACGGTGAGGCGAAAAGAATACAAGAAGATACCGTACTGACCGGGGAAAAGTACCTGCGCTTGGCTGTTAAAACCCCCTGGCGGGTGATGACGGTGATCGGAAAAGGGGATATTCCTTTTTTGTCCTATGAGCAACGGGAGAGAGGCTGGGCCGGTCCCGGTGACTGGGGTCTGGGTTGGACCGAATACCGCGAGCAAAAGGTAGAGACTACCCAATTCAGTGAAAATGAGGCGGTTGAAACGGCGCGGCAGACGGCAATGGCCAACCTTAAGGCAAAAATGGAGGGCGATGTTAAAATAGTAGATTCACGCCTGGAAGTATTGTCCTCGCCCAGCGATCCTATCGTGAGGATAAAGGTATTTGTGGAAGGGCTCGAAGACATCGGGATGCCTCAAGCCGTCGAGGCCGGGGAAATTAGTAGATAAACCTGTTTTTATGCTATACTTATCAGCAAATATGGTAATGGCCGGGAGGTTTATGGCGTTTGGCCGAAAAAGAAAGTAAATATGCCATTAGGAACAACCAACATGCCGCCATCTTTTTTGGGACGGGAGATGAAAACTTCCGCTATCTAAAGGAAATCAGCGGTGCTGATATGTCTGCTCGCGGAGCAGACATTTATGTACGTGGGCCTGAAGAACAGGTGGACTATTCCCTGCAATTGATATCCGACTTGATGGAGATCGTCGAGAGGGAAGGGCAACTGAACATCAACGATATCGGTTATGTGGACAAACTCCTCAAAAAAGGGGAGAAGCCGAGTTATCAGGCTATAGTGTCCGGGACTCTTATAACGACAGCCCGCGGTAAGGCCATCAAAGCCAGGACCATGGGCCAAAAGAGATATGTGCAGGCTATCCTCAAGGACGATGTCGTGTTTGGCATCGGCCCGGCCGGAACCGGGAAGACCTATCTGGCGGTAGCCATGGGGGCTCGGGCGTTACGCAATAAAGAAGTCGAGCGGATCATATTGGTCCGGCCGGCGGTCGAGGCGGGCGAAAAACTGGGCTTCCTGCCCGGGGATTTGATAGAAAAGGTCAATCCCTATCTGCGGCCGCTGTATGACAGCTTGTTTGACATACTGGGAGTAGATATCACCCAGCGGTATCTGGACAAAAATATTATCGAGATCGCTCCCTTGGCCTATATGCGGGGGCGGACCTTGAACAGCGCTTTCATTATTCTTGACGAGGCCCAGAACACCACGCCCCAGCAGATGAAGATGTTCCTGACCCGGTTGGGTTTCGGGTCGCAAACGGTCGTAACCGGCGACATCACTCAGGTAGATTTGCCCAAGGAGGAATATTCAGGTTTAATCGAGATTCAGAAGATCCTGAGCGGAATCAAGGGGATATCGTTCGAGTACCTGGGTAAAGAGGATGTAGTGCGTCATCCCTTGGTGCAAAAGATCATAAACGCCTATGAGGTTCATGAAGCCAGGCAATAGGCTGGCTTTTCGAGGAGAATGAGATGAAGTTCGCCAACATCTTCAGGTATTTTTTAGAAGGGAAAACCAGACATATCTGGAGAAATCCCAGAGTTGTCAAACTGGTAGCGGTTTTTGCTTTGATCGCCATCATCACTGCTACTTTGTTCAGCGCTTCCAATCCGCAGCAGGTTTCACTGCGCCTGGATGAAGTGGCCAAACGAAACATCGTCTCCGAGACCAATGCGGTAGTGGTGGATGAAAAGCGGACCGAGGAACTGCGCGAGCAAGCGGCCGCCAAGGTGCAGAAATCGTACCAGGAGGACCGCGAAGCTTTGAATAGCGCGCGGGCTCAGGTGAACGGCATATACGATGATTTCAAGATGGTTCTGGCCTCCGCCACTCCTGATAAAAGAACACCGGTACGGAGCAAGCTGCAAGAGCTGGTCAGCAGTAAGGACGTCAATAGCGGTTACAACCTGACCACTTTGACCAACTATCTGTTGACTACCAGCCCTGAGGATCTGGAAAAGATGCGGCAAGCCAGTCTGGGAATCCTGGATAAGGCGATGGGCAAGCCGGTTACCCAGGAAGCTCTGGCCAGCATCTATGGAGAGGTCCGCAGTGAAGCTGGCAAAATAGCCTTTAATCCAGCCGCCGTGGAGATAATCCAGATAATCACTATCGATGCTATCCGCCCCAACCTGATCTATAACCAGCAGGCTACCGAAGCTGCCATTGAGCAAGCCAGGAATGCGGTTGAACCGGTACGCAAGAACGTATTGGCCGGCGAGGTCATCGTCAGGGAAGGCGACCGGGTCACCGCTGAGCAGATCTCTGTACTGGAGCAACTAGGGATTCAAAGGACGGAAAGCTATGCCCTGGTTTTGATAGGATTGGCCGGCTTCGTTCTTTTGAGTATTTGGCTGGTGCGGGAGTACCTTAAACGCTACCACCGGGATATCCTGCAGAACGACAAGCTGTTGCTGCTGCTGGGTTTGATCGTGGTGATGGTGGTCTTGCTGGCCCGGGTCGTGACCGCGGTGAAAATAGCTGAGCGGCCGGAGATAAACGTTATGGCTGGTTATCTTGCCCCGGTCGCGTTCGGTTCGATGCTGATTGCTATTTTGATCGACAACCGCCTGGCCTATTTCATCACCATGATAATGGCGCTTTTTGTGGGGCTGCTCACCGAGAACAACCAGCTGGCTTTGATAACGGTGGCCTTCGTCAGTGGAACAGTGGGTGTCTACCGGGTGACCCGGTTAAGCCAAACCGGCGACCTGGCCCGGGCCGGATTTTTCATCGCCACCGCCAATGTGGCGGCGATACTGGCGGTGGAGTTGATATCCGGCAGCGTCAACATAAGCGTGGCTTTGGCGGGCATAATGCTGGGTGTCATCAGCGGTATTCTTTCCGCGGTATTGACCATCGGTGCGCTGCCTTATCTGGAGAGCGCCTTCTCCATCACAAGTATGATCAAGCTCCTGGAAATATCCAATCCTAACCATGAACTTCTCAAGCGGCTTCTGATCGAAGCCCCCGGGACTTACCATCACAGCTTGATGGTGGGTAACCTGGCTGAAGCCTCGGCGCAGGCGGTGGGAGCCAATCCCCTGCTGGTCCGGGCCGGGGCTTACTTTCACGACATCGGTAAAATCAAGCGGCCGGAATATTTCGTCGAGAACCAACGCGGTTTTGACGAACCCCATAACAAGATCGCCCCGGCGCTGAGCGCCCTCATCATTATCTCCCATGTGAAAGAAGGGGTGGAATTGGCCCGGGAAGCCCGTTTACCCCAGGTAATAATCGATTTCATAGCCAGCCATCACGGTACCAGCCTGGCCAAGTATTTCTATACCCAGGCTATAGCCGAGGAAGGTGAAGGCATGGTCAGCGAGGATAGTTTCAGATATGAAGGGCCCAAACCCCAGACCAAGGAGGTAGCCCTGGTGATGCTGGCCGATGCGGTGGAGGCGGCGGTACGTTCCCTGCCCAACCCCAACATGGATAATATCCGGATAATGGTCAGCAAGATTATCCGGGATAAACTAAATGATCACCAGTTGGATGAATGCGACTTGACGTTCAAGGATCTGGACGTACTGGGCAACAGCTTTTGCAGTGTTCTCGGCGGTGTGTATCACAAGCGTATAGAATATCCCGACATTGTCCAGGAATTTACCGTGAGGAGGGCCCCCGTTGGAAACGATGATAACCAACCAGCAGACCAGGGTTGAATTTGACCAGCATTTGGAAGATACCATAATAGCGGTGGCGAACGCTGCCGCCCGCATGCATGATCTCGGACCGGACACCGAGTTGAGTATCTTATTGGTGGATAATGAGTATAGCAGGAAACTCAACTCTTTGTACCGGGGTCAGGATACGGCTACCGATGTGCTCTCCTTCGCCATGAATGAGCTGGGTGAAGATGAACCCGCTTATCAATCGGAGGAGACCAATATTCTGGGCGACATAGTAATTTCACTGGAAAAGGCGGCGGAACAAAGCAAGGAATACGGGCACAGTCTGGCCCGCGAGGTAGGATTTCTGACTGCCCACGGTCTGCTGCACCTGCTGGGTTTCGAACATGACACCGAATCCGGAGACCGGGATATGCAAGCCTGGCAGGAAAAGATATTGCAGAGTACCAACCTGGAAAGGTAGACTGAGATGAAAAGGCTGAGCGGCAGTTTCTCCTGTGCTATTCAAGGGATATATCACTCCGTGGCCAGCAGCCCCAACATGAGGATACACCTTCTGGCGGCCGCGGCAGTGATTGGCTTGGGATATGCGGTCGACCTGACCAGGATCGAATGGGCGTTGCTCAGCCTGACTGTCTTCATGGTACTGGCGGCGGAGACGGTCAACAGTGCCATAGAAAAAACCGTGGACCTGGTCGGCCCGGAGCGGCACCCGTTGGCCCGACTGGCTAAAGACATGGCGGCCGGGGCAGTATTGCTGACAGCGCTCAATGCGCTGGTTATGGCGGTGCTTTTGTTCGGTCCGCATCTGCAGAGACTAGTAGATTGACGGGGGATGACGGCATGCAACCAAAAGACCTGTTAACCGCAGCTCGTAAGGCCCAGGAGATGGCCTATGCGCCTTATTCCCATTATCGGGTAGGAGCCGCTCTTTTAACGACCGGGGGCAAGCTCTTCACCGGTGCCAATATAGAAAATGCTTCTTACAGCATGACCATTTGCGCGGAGCGGGTGGCAGTCTTCGGTGCCGTGATGGCAGGGGAGACAGAATTTGAGGCCCTGGCTGTCGCCAGCAGCGGCAGCGAGCGGGTCATGCCGTGTGGAGCCTGTCTTCAGGTTTTGGCCGAATTCGCCCCCGGAATCCGGATAATAACCAGCGACGCCAAAGGTGAATTGAAGGAATATAGCTTGAAAGACTTGCTGCCCTGCGCATTTACCTGGCAAGCCAAATAAGAACCTTGGATTGGTTTGGTAATGAGTGGGGTAATTTATTATTATGCGGTCGCGGCTAATTCCAAGCAGGAGGGTAAAATTAATTTGAAGTCCGGATTTGTAAGCATCATCGGCCGGCCCAATGTGGGTAAGTCGACCCTGATAAACAAGCTGATAGGTTCCAAAATCGCTATAGTATCAGATAAACCGCAGACTACCCGGACCAGGATCCAGGGTATTCTGACCCTGGAGCAGGGACAGATAATTTTTATCGATACCCCCGGCATGCACAAGCCCAAGCATCTCCTGGGCGAATATATGATGAAGGTGTCCACCCAGAGCCTGCAAGAAGTAGACCTCATCTATTATATTACCGATGTAACCCATCCCTTTGGACCAGGAGAACAATACATCATCGATCAACTAAGAAATACTGAGGTCCCGGTATTTCTGCTGTTGAACAAGGTCGACCTGGTGGACCAGGAGTTAATCCCCCGGTTCATGCAGCCGTTCTGCCACCAGATGAAATTCACGGAATGCATACCGATCTCAGCCTCCCAAGGTATCAACCTGGACAGGTTGTTGCAGGCTACTTTTGAATATTTGCCGGAAGGACCGCAATACTATCCGGAAGATGATTTGACCGATCAACCGGTGTCTTTTATCGTGGCGGAATTGATACGCGAGAAGGCCTTGATTTTGACCCGGGATGAGGTGCCTCATTCGCTGGCAGTAGAGATAGAGGAATTCAAGCATCAAGGCCCTGGCAAGGTCTATATAAGAGCGGTCATCAACACCGAACGGGATTCGCAAAAGGGCATAATCATCGGTAAAAAGGGACAAATGCTTAAAAAAATAGGGGAACAGGCGCGCACCGATATAGAAAGAATGATGAACGCCTCGGTCTACCTTGACCTTTGGATAAAGGTGAAGAAAAACTGGCGTGATAACCAGAACAACCTCAACCAATTGGGCTATCGCACGTAGGGACGGTTGGGGGTGAAGGCCGAAATACGGGGAGAGGGACATTACAGGCATGATCGATTTGGCTTCATATATAGACAGCACCAATTTAAAACCGGAGGCCCGGCAGATCGATATTGAGGAGTTATGCCGGGAAGCGCTCGAGCATCATATGGCAGCGGTATGCGTGCATCCATATCGGCTGCCCCTCGGCCGCCGCTTACTGGCCGGGACCACGGTGCATCTTTGTACTGTGGTGGGGTTCCCGCTGGGTGCCGATGGCCTGGCCAGCAAGGCTTACTCGGCCTCGACCGCCCTGGGAGAGGGCGCCGATGAGCTGGATATGGTCATCAATATCGGGGCGGTCAAGGACCGGGATTACCGTACGGTGGGCAAGGAGATCGAGGTGATAGCGGCCCTTAAGCAGGAATACCGGTTCATCCTCAAGGTGATCATCGAAACCGCTTATTTAAATCATGAAGAGCTGGCTGAACTCATCAGGTTGATAAACCAAACCGAAGCCGATTTCGTTAAAACATCGACCGGATTTGGGCCTCGGGGGGCCAGCCTCGAAGATATCACCAACATCATCAAATACAGGAGACCGCCTCTCAAAATCAAGGCATCGGGAGGAATCCGGGACCTGGATCAGGCTTTGGCGATGATCGAGGCCGGAGCGGACCGGCTCGGCACCAGCAGCGCCGGTCAGTTGTTAAAGGAGTACCGGGCCGCCCGATAATGCCTGCCTCCCCAATAGAACGAGGAACCAGAATAATTAAGGAGCCATGCATGTATTACCGGAGTCGTTCCATCATCTTACGGACCCGTGATCTGCGGGAGAGCGATCAATTGATCACGGTCTTTACCGAGAAAGAAGGTAAATTGACGGCGGTTGCCAAAGGGGTCAAAAAACCCAAAAGCAGCCTGCGCGGTTGTGTCCAGCCCTTCTGTCACTCCCTTCTGTTTTTCAGCCAGGGGCGCGAGTTGGATCTGATAACCCAGGGGCGTATGCTCGATTTCTTCGGTAATTCCCGGGAGGACCTGAGCAGGACCCTTTACATCATGTACATGATGGAGATTCTGGACAAGAGCTTGATGGACAGGATGCCGCTGCCGCAGCTATACCTGGCTTTGGTGGCGGTACTTGAACTGCTCGACCAAGAGGGCTTTAACCCGATGCTGGTGCGCTATTTTGAAAGCCAGCTATTGATAAATCTGGGGTATAAACCGGTTCTGGACCGTTGCGTGCAGTGCGGCGGCCGAATTATCCATGGGTACACCTTCAGCCTGGCCGACGGTGGTCTGCTGTGCAATAATTGCCAGGCCGGCGGCCACCACCAGATGAATCTGCGGGGAGATTGCCTGGCCCTGCTGCGATTGCTGTCGGAGGGCACCCTGCAGGCGATCCGCCGGGTCAAGCCTTCCCCGGAAGCAATGCGGCAGCTGGAGTATTTTCTGGAGCTTTATCTGGAATACCATGTGGAAAGGAAATTCCGGGTCAAGAATACTATCCGTTGGCTCAAGCAGGCTATGCCGGTTTCCATTTGACAAGGGTTTTGGCGGTTGATAAACTATCAGTGAAATTAATAGCCACACGATGATGAAAAGGAGTAAGGTAAGCAGTCCCCTCCCAGAAAGCCGGGTAGGATGGGAACCGGCAGGGGCTTTATCTGAAGGCGTTTCGGAGTAATGGTCAGCAAAGAGGTGGGCCACGTGTCAAGCAGGGTGGAACCGCGGGTTTTAGTCCCGTCCCTGTTGGGTAACGGGCATTTTTGTTTTTGGGATTCAAATAACTATATCGACCGCAAATGTTTGCGTTGTTAGGGGAATCTAATAAAGGGTCATGATTGATAAATAAAAACACACAGGGGGTCAGGAAATGAATTTCCAGGAGATCATCATGAATCTGCAGGAATATTGGGGACAACAAGGTTGTATCATCCAACAGCCGTACGACCTGGAAAAGGGCGCCGGTACCATGAATCCGGCCACTTTCCTGCGTTGTTTGGGACCCGAACCGTGGAAGGTCGCCTATGTTGAACCATCCCGGCGGCCCACTGACGGGCGCTATGGAGAAAACCCCAATCGTTTGCAGCATTATTATCAGTTCCAGGTTATCCTGAAACCTTCTCCCGACAACGTGATCGAACTATACCTGGAGAGCTTGCGGCGGTTGGGGATAGAACCGGAGAAGCACGATATAAGGCTGGTGGAGGACAATTGGGAATCCCCTACCCTGGGAGCCTGGGGATTGGGTTGGGAGATCTGGCTGGACGGGATGGAGATCACCCAATTCACCTACTTCCAACAGTGCGGGGGATACGATTGCTATCCGGTGAGCGCCGAGATAACTTATGGTCTCGAACGTATCGCCATGTATATACAGAACAAGGAGAGTGTTTTTGACGTAGAGTGGGTGGGTGACATCAGTTATGCTGACGTCCACCATCAGGCGGAAGTAGATTATTCCCATTACAACTTTACCGCCGCCGACGTACCTACTTTGACTGCCATGTTCAACCTGTGTGAGGAGGAAGCGCGGCGGGTAGCGGACCTTAAACTTCCGCAACCAGCCTATGACTATGTCCTGAAGTGCTCGCATCTTTTCAACCTACTCGACGCCCGAGGGGCTATCAGTGTTACCGAACGTACCGGTTATATAGGCCGGGTCCGCAACCTGGCCCGCACCGTGGCCCGTGAGTACCTGGAACAGAGGGAGAGGATGGGTTACCCGTTGATAAAGGATGAGAAACTAAGGGCAGAACTGTTACAAACAAAGGAGGTCCAAGGGTAATGAGCCAAGACATGCTTCTCGAAATAGGGGTCGAAGAGATACCTTCGGAATTGATGCCAGGAGCTCTGGAAGGCCTTAGAACCATGGCGGCCAACAAACTGCAGCAAAGCCACCTGGAATTTGGGGAAATCACCACCTTGGGCACACCTCGTCGTCTGGTTTTGCACGTCAAAGGCCTGGGGGAAAAACAAAAGGATACGGTTATTGAAAACCGGGGACCCAAGCAATCCAGCGCCTTCAACCAGGATGGCACCCCCAGCAAGGCGGCCCTGGGTTTTGCCCGCAGCCAGGGCATCGATGTAGATGAACTGGAAATAAGGGATGTGGGCGGGGTTGAGTATGTTTATGCGGTCAAAAAGGAATCGGGAGGCCGCACGGTGGAACTGCTCCCCACCCTATTGACCGAGATTATCAAATCTATGAACTTTCTCCGTTCGATGCGGTGGGGATATTTCCAAACCAGATTTGCGCGGCCCATCCGCTGGCTGCTGGCTTTTTTCGGAGACCAGTTGTTATCGATCAGGATCGAGAATATAGAGAGTGCCGACTGGACCATGGGACACCGTTTTCTATCCTCCGGTCCGCTCAAAGTAGCCGGCATCGACGAATATTATGACGCCCTGCGCAATAATTACGTCATCGTCGATCAACTACAGAGGAAAGACATGATTTGGTCCCAGGTCAGGGAGGCAGCCACCCGGGTTGGTGGTACTGCCATGGAAAACGAGGATTTGTTAAATGAAGTATCTTATCTGGTGGAGTATCCCACTGCCTTTTATGGAGAGTTCTCCAAATCCTATCTGGATGTCCCGGCCGAGGTTTTGACCACCAGTATGATTTCCCATCAGAGGTATTTCCCCCTCTTCGCCCCCGACCAGAATTTGATGGCCGGGTTCATCGGGGTCAGGAACGGCACCGATTATTGTCTGGATCTGGTCAAGGCCGGCAACGAGAGGGTGTTGAAAGCCCGCCTGGAAGACGCCCTTTTCTTTTGGAAAGAGGATACCTCCAAACCCCTGGCTGATTCCGTCCCGGGGTTAAAGGATGTCCTGTTCCACGAAAAGTTGGGCAGTATCCTGGATAAAGTAGAGTGTCTGCGAGACCTGGCCGTATCGATTGGTGAAAACCTGGGCTTGAGCGACAAGGATAATCTTGATCGGGCTGCCTTCCTGTGCAAAGCTGATCTGCTCAGCAGTATGGTCTACGAGTTCCCCGAACTGCAGGGAATAATGGGCCGGTACTATGCCCGGCGGGGCGGAGAGAACAATGAGGTGGCCGAAGCCATCCTGGAGCATTACCTGCCCAAATTTGCGGGCGACCGTCTGCCCGCTTCGGCGACCGGAATCGTTCTGGCTTTGGCCGAAAAACTGTTTAATCTGACGGCGTTTTTTGCCATGGGCATCAAACCTTCCGGCTCTCAGGATCCGTATGCCTTAAGACGCCAGGCCTTGGGGGTCGTATACATGATCATCGACCTCCAATTAACAGCCCGCTTGCGCGTATTGATTACCGAGACCCATGCAGTCATGACCAGGTTCGGTTTCCAACTGAAACTAGATGCCGCGGAAACCGCGGAAGAGCTTATGGAATTTATTCTGCAGCGGATGCGTGGTGTAATGCTGGACCGGGGTTACACATATGATTTGATTGACGCGGTGTTATACCAGGGGCTGGATGATTTGCGGCAGATTGTGGGCCGGGCGGATGCGATAAAGCTCTTTAAGGAAAGCCAGTCTTGGGAAGACTTCATGGTAGTGTTCAACCGCTCCCATAACCTATCCAAAAAGTGGCTGAGTGCTGAGGTGCGGGCCGAGTCTCTGGTGGACGTGAGCGAAAAGACCCTGTATACCCTTGTCGACCGTATCAAACCGGGAGTGGAGGCAGCTTTCCGGGAATACCGGTATGAGGAAGGCTTGGCGATGCTGGCGGAGTTGCGCCCGGCGGTGGATAATTTCTTCGAGGCGGTCATGGTGATGGTCGACGATCAAGATTTAAGGGGGGCGCGACTGGGATTATTGAAATTGATCGCTGATTTGGGTAATTCCCTGGCTGATTTTACGAAAATCTTACAATAAAAAATTTATCCCTTGCCAAACAGGATTTTTTTAGTCTATAAAGTATATGTAATTGAAGTGGTTGAACCCAAACAGTATAGCATAATTGGGTGGTGGAAAAGATCGAGCTCAATGAACGGCAAGAAAAGATCCTGGATATCGTAAAAAGCCAAGGACCCATTACCGGTGAAAATATAGCGGAAATACTGGAAGTTACCCGGGCTGCCCTCCGCCCTGACCTAGCGGTTTTGACCATGTCAGGTTATCTGGAAGCCAAACCCAGGGTAGGCTACACATATAAAGCCGACGGTTTCAACACCAAGATTAAAAAGATTCTTAATCAATACAGGGTCAAGGATATCATGTCCCTACCAGTGGTAGTAAAAGAGAAATGCAGCATTTATGATGCCATCGTAACCCTGTTTCTGGAGGATATAGGTTCCATCTTCGTGGTAGAGGATGATAACTGCCTGACTGGTTTGGCTTCCCGCAAGGACCTGCTTAAGGCCACTATGGGGCAGGTTGACATTCATAAGGTACCGGTCAGTGTGATCATGACCCGTATGCCTAATGTTATTACCGCCGATATTGAAGATACAGTGGTGGAAGCGGTTAAAAGATTGGTGGAGCATGAGGTTGATTCCCTGCCGGTAGTTAGAAGGATCACAGGCGGCTCCGGCAAAGAGAGCCTGGAAGTGGTGGGCAGGATTACCAAGACCAACATAACCCGGTTATTCCTGGACTTGGCCTTGAGATAAAGAGGAGGTACAGTATTTTGGCTGGTCATTTACCCGGAGTTTTCATTGTTTCGGATTCCATCGGTGAGACGGCGGAAATGGTCGTGAGAGCAGCCGCCAGTCAATTCAATTCCGGTACTATGGAGATACGGCAGATACCGAATATAAGCGACAAGGATACTATAGCTGAAGTCATCCACCAGGCGATGGAAAACCATTTTATGATCGCTTACACCCTGGTTTTGAATGAATTGGCGGAATTCCTGCGCCAGGAGGCGCGCCGGGCCGGGGTGGTCTGTGTTGATATACTGGGGCCTATAATATCGGCCTTCGAGGAGGCCAGCCAAATGACCCCTAAGAGAGAACCGGGGTTGTTGCGCAGGGTCGATGAGATGTACTATCGCCGGGTTGAGGCGGTGGAATTCGCCGTCCGCTACGATGATGGCAAAGACCCCAAGGGGATAACTTTGGCAGATATCGTTCTGGTGGGCGTATCCAGAACCTCCAAGACACCTCTCTCCATGTACCTGGCCCACAAACGGGTCAAGGTCGCCAATGTGCCGCTGGTACCGGAGGTGACTCCGCCAGAAGAGCTGTTTCTGTTGGATCGGGGCAAGGTTATCGGTTTGGTGATAAAACCGGAATTACTGAACAGCATCCGGATTGAGAGGTTAAAAACCCTGGGATTGACCGGACAGGCCAGCTACGCCAACTATGAGCGGATCATAGAGGAGTTGGAGTATGCCGATACAATAATGAAGAGACTGGGGTGCCCGGTAATCGATGTAACCAACCGTGCCGTTGAAGAGACAGCCAGCAAAATACTTGAAATCTACTATAGGAGGTTAAGCAATGTCTAGTAAGAAGTGGGTCTACCTGTTTGAAGAAGGGAATTCGAACATGCGTATGATCTTGGGCGGAAAGGGTGCGAATCTAGCGGAGATGACCAATATCGGCTTACCGGTGCCGCCAGGGTTCACGATAACTGCCGAGGCGTGCAACGAATATCTGTCTTTGAATCAGGATTTCCCGGAAGGATGCCTGGAACAGACATTTGCGGCCCTGGCCAAACTGGAGGATAGGACCGGTAAGACTTTCGGAGACAAGGACAATCCGCTGCTGGTGTCGGTAAGGTCGGGTGCGGCCGTATCCATGCCAGGGATGATGGATACCATTTTGAATCTGGGGCTTAATGACGAATCAGTGCAGGGACTGGCCAATCTATCCGGAGATGAACGGTTTGCCTATGATTGTTATCGCCGCTTCATTCAAATGTTTGGGAATGTTGTGCTGGAGATGGAACATTCTCATTTTGATGATATCATCGAGAGGTACAAACGGAAATTAGGCCTGATATTCGATTATGAAATACCGGCCGGGGAACTGAAGGAAATAATCAATGAATATAAAGCCCAGGTGAAACGGGATAAGGCCATCGATTTTCCTCAAGACGTGCGGGGGCAGTTGATCATGGCCATCAAAGCTGTCTTCGGTTCATGGAACAACCAAAGGGCCATCGTCTACCGGCGGATCAACAAAATCCGGGACGACCTGGGCACGGCCGTCAATGTACAGTGTATGGCGTTCGGCAATCTTGGTGAAGATTGCGGCACCGGCGTGGCCTTCACCCGCAGCCCGTCGACCGGGGAACGAGAGTTGTACGGTGAATTCCTGGTCAACGCCCAGGGAGAAGACGTGGTGGCTGGCATCAGGACGCCCTTGCCCATATCCAATCTCAAAGAAAATCTCCCTTCGGTGTATGAGCAATTCATCGATACCTGCAACAACCTGGAGAAGCATTACCGCGATATGCAGGACATAGAGTTTACGGTGGAAAAGGGAGTCTTGTATATGCTGCAGACCAGGACCGGTAAAAGGACTACCAAGGCAGCGGTAAAAATCGCAGTGGATATGGTAAGCGAAGGACTGATCAACAAGAAAGAAGCCTTGATGAGAATCGATCCCGAACAGATCGATCAGTTATTACATAGACAGATAGACACCACCATGCACTTGGAGCCTATCGCCAAGGGACTGCCGGCATCCCCCGGGGCAGCCAGCGGCAAAGTGGTTCTGGATGCCGACCTGGCTGAGAAACTGGGGGAAGCCGGTGAGAGGGTCGTATTGGTCCGCAATGAAACCGCGCCTGACGACATCCACGGAATAGTTCATTCGCAGGGAGTTTTAACCGCCCGCGGCGGCATGACTTCGCATGCGGCAGTGGTGGCACGGGGCATGGGTAAACCGTGTGTGTGCGGATGCGAGAGCATCAAGATCGACTTCGGTTCCAAATCGTTCACCGTCAACGGGGTTACGGTCAAGGAAGGGGACATAATTACTTTGGACGGTTCAACCGGCAACGTCATGCAGGGAGAAGTGCCCATGATCGAACCCACTCTTTCTGACGAATTTCAGACCCTCCTGCAGTGGGCGGATGAGGTGAAGAAACTGGGTGTCAGGGCTAATGCGGATACTCCCGAAGATGCCATGAAGGCCAGGGAATTTGGCGCTCAAGGGATAGGTCTGTGCCGGACCGAGCACATGTTTATGGCCCAGGATAGGCTGCCCAGCGTCCAGGAGATGATACTGGCTGACAACCTGACCGACCGGCAAGCGGCGCTGGCCAAACTGTTGCCGTTCCAACGGGATGACTTTTATGGCATTCTTAAGGCTATGGCTCCATACCCGGTAACCATAAGACTGCTTGATCCGCCCCTGCATGAATTCCTGCCCGACCATGAGTCGTTGATGCTGGAGATTGCCGACATGAAATACCGGAAAGCCAATCCCTACGATATCTTTGCCAAGGAACAAATGGCCAAGAAGGTACATGCATTGTCGGAATCCAATCCGATGCTGGGTCATAGGGGATGCCGATTAGGATTGACTTATCCGGAGATATACATGATGCAGGCCCAGGCCATTTTCGAGGCTATGTACCTGCTGCAAAGTGAGGGCGTGAAAATCCTGACCGAGATAGAAATACCCCTGGTCATGGATCAGATGGAATTCACCCTGTTGCGGGAGGATATTTTGAAAGTCTATGCCGAGCTTAAGCAGGTTCACGGCCAGGAACTCGATTTCGTTTTGGGAACCATGCTGGAACTGCCGCGCGCCTGTATAGTAGCCGATGAAATAGCTGAGCAGGCAGAATTCTTCTCATTCGGGACCAACGATCTGACCCAGACCACGCTGGGATTCAGCCGGGATGATGCGGAAGGTAAGTTTATACCGGTATATCTGGAGCGCAAGATTATAAAAGATAATCCTTTTGCGGTCCTGGATCGCAAAGGGGTAGGCAGTCTGATGAAGATAGCGGTGGAGAAGGCCCGCAAGGCACGTCCGAACATCTTATTGGGCATCTGCGGCGAGCACGGAGGTGAGCCCAGTTCGGTGGAATTCTGTCACCTCATCGGGCTGAATTATGTGAGCTGTTCACCTTACCGCATCCCGGTTGCCCGCCTGGCAGCGGCTCAAGCCGTGATAAAGAACGATTAGATCCTAGGATTGACTGGCAGGGGTCCTGGATAACAGGACCCCTTTTGATTTGATAGACATGGTTATACACATCCCCGCCAACCTGCAATTATTTTTAAAGGAATTGGAATCTTGTTGTAG
Source organism: Syntrophomonadaceae bacterium (assembly GCA_040217755.1). GTDB lineage: Bacteria > Bacillota > Syntrophomonadia > Syntrophomonadales > Syntrophomonadaceae > PHAA01. Next base: position 43,676 of record JBEHWJ010000002.1, read on the forward strand.
TATATGAAGTTATAGAAAGTATTTCTGTCTGGCAGCGTATTACGTTTGTTCACTAAGAAGCGGGTAATAATTTATCCTGCCAGTCCGGGCGTCAAAATATAGAACAAAATACGCGGACCGCGTTGGGGAGAATTGGTCGGCTAAATATGGAGAGAACCGGCCAGATATGGAATTGGGCAGAAATGATCTGCCGATAAGGGGATATCCCTCTCAACCATTGGGATGGATATATCTCTAACTGCAAGGGGTGAAGATAGTGATAGTCAGGGAGGAAATAGAGACCCGGGAGGCGGCCGGATTGAGCCGATTTGCGGTCAAGTCCAGGGATTCATCCGGACGGCAAAAACGTGAAGACCCCGACCCTATCCGCACCTGTTTCATGGTGGACCGGGATCGCGTGATACATTCCAAGTCTTTCCGGCGCTTGAAACATAAGACCCAGGTATTTGTGGCCCCGCCGGGCGATCATTATCGTACCCGGCTTACCCATACCCTGGAAGTAAATCAGATTGCCCGGACTATCGGAGCGGGATTAAACCTCAATCTGGATCTTATCGAAGCCATCGCCCTTGCCCACGATGTGGGCCATACCCCGTTCGCCCATTCCGGGGAGCAGATATTGAACGAGATAACCAGCGGTCACTTCCGGCACAGTGAGAACAGCGTAAGGGTGCTCACCAGGGTCGAACAGCACAAAGGGGGCAGCGGGCTTAACTTATCCGGGGAAGTCCTGGACGGGGTCCTGCATCACAGCGGCTATGGGCAGGGAGGTGCTTGTGCATCCACCCTGGAAGGGCAAGTGATCCGCATCGCCGACAAGATCGCCTATGTTCAGCATGATATAGATGATGCGATCCGGGCTGGGCTATTGACCCTGGACCAGATTCCGCCCCGATTCCTTGAAGTTCTGGGGATCACCCACAGCCAGCGGATAGCTACTCTGGTGATAGATACCATCGAACATACCCGCAAATTGATGGGCTCCGGCCAACCGCTGTCGGTGGAACCGGGCCATGAAGTGGAGCGGGCGCTATGGGGGTTGCGGGAATTTATGTTTGAGACCATATATCGCGGTCCAGTATGTCAGGAAGAGCGTAACCGGGCTATGTTCATAATATCCAGCCTATACGATTACTACATGAAAAACCCCGGCAAAATGAGCCCCCTATACATTCAGATCGCGGAAGAAGAAGGTCTGGAGAGAGCAGTCCTGGATTATATATCCGGCATGAGCGATGCTTACTGCATCAACCTCTTTAAAGATATTTACATCCCGCAATCCATGGTACCGGATACCAGGCGGATCTTTAGTCACTAAAAGCATGGATAGAAAGTTTCGTTTTTTTTCTACATTAAAAAGGGATTTCTCGAAGGATATCGAATAGTAGGTTGAGTCATGGCTTATTATGATGATGATCAGAAAATACAACAGATACAATCCCAGCTGGATATTGTGGAGCTGATTTCCGAATCGGTCCAGCTCAGCCGCAAGGGCAACAATTATTGGGGCCTGTGCCCCTTCCACGGGGAAAAGACGCCGTCTTTCAGTGTGAGCCGGGATAAGCAGATGTTTTACTGTTTCGGCTGCCATACCGGTGGCAACATCTTTACCTTCCTTATGAAAAGGGATGGGCTGGAGTTCAGAGAGGCCCTGGAGATGCTGGCGGCCAAAGCAGGAGTCGATATCAGCCGACCCAGGGACCGCAGCCGGGTTGATCACCAGAAGTCGATCATCAATATAAACAATACCGCGGCCCAGTTCTATCACCAAAAACTGCTGTCTGCATCGGGAAGTGACGCCCGCTCATATTTGAGCCAACGTGGGATCAGCGAACAGACGATGGACCGCTACCGGTTGGGGTATGCCGGTGATGACTGGCAGGAGTTGACCAATTACCTGTTGGGGCGGGGTTTTAGTCCGGAGGCTCTGAAGGCTTCGGGGCTGGCCAAAAGAAGTGATAACCAGAGCCGCTTCTATGACCTGTTCCGGCATCGGATCATGTTTCCGATAATGCTTTACAATCAGGATGTTATAGGATTTGGGGGCAGAAGCCTGGGGGATGCACAGCCGAAATATCTGAATACCCCGGAAACCGAAATCTTTTCCAAACGCAAAAATTTATACGGGTTAGCTCAGGCCCGTGAGGCCATTCGACAGAATAATAATGCATTCCTGGTGGAAGGGTATATGGACTGTATAAAACTTCAGCAGACGGGCATTATGAACGTGGTAGCCTCGTTAGGGACGGCCTTGACCGAGGAGCATGCCCGGTTGCTGCACAGATACGCGGAAAAAGTGACTATCGTTTACGATGGTGATGAAGCGGGCCAGAATGCCACTCTCCGCGCGGCCGATGTATTGCGCGGAGCGGAGATCAAGGTGGAGGTGATCAGTCTCCCGCCGGGTCAGGATCCGGATGATTTAATAGGATCCTTAGGGAAAGAGGGATTTTGGCATTATATCGAGAATAATGTATGTGGTGATATCGAATTTAAATTAAACCGATTAATCCGCACCGCTCCTGCATTGGATCTGGAAGCCAAGATACGAATTATCAACGTCCTTAAAGAGGACATCGAACGACTCAGCAGTGTAGTGGAGCAGGATGCTTATATCAAAATGCTGGCCCGCAAACTTAAAATGGAAGAGAACCTTATTTATCAGGAATATCGCCGGGGCTATAAACGCGAGATCAGCGGGCGGTACAAGAATAATAATGGAATAAACAGGGATAATATTAAATACGGCAAATATGGTCTGCAGGAGAAAATTCTGGCAGCCATGCTGAAAGACCCGGAATTATATGACAAGATCAAGTCCCGCATCGGCATAAATTTCTTCGCCGATGACAAATACCAGGACTTCATCAGGGAATATGACCGCTTGGAGGGCAACCGGGATGAGAAACTGAATCGGATGATCTCCGCCCATCCCTCTGATAACACCGTGTCGACTTATGCCCGGGTGGCAATGTTGATAGGGGAAGAGGATACCGATCTGGACATAGAACTGGAAGAGTTTATTATGAGGGTGGAAAAAAAGAAGAACGAGAGCCAATGGCAAAGGATATATGACCAGGTAGAAAAGCTGGCCGACCAAGGCGATTTCCAATCAATAATCCGGTTTATGGTAAATATAGATAAAGCCGCCCATTTTGGCCGGGAAGGGGGTTCACTGTGAAAGATAACAAGATTGCAGAAAGTGTAAGTAGTCTGGCTGAAAAAGGCAAGAAAAAAAAGAATCTTACTTATGAAGAGATCATGGAAGAATTGCAGCACTACAGCCTGGAACCGGATGTGATGGACGACATACTCGAGCATCTGCAGACACTGGGTATTACTGTGGGCCCGGACGGCGAGCATGAAGAAGACGCGGAGGATGCCGAACCGGAAAGCATCGAGAATGAAAAAGTAATGGTGCCCGAAGGGGTAGAGATAGATGACCCGGTCCGCATGTACTTGAAAGAGATCGGGCGGGTGAGGTTGCTTACGGCCGATGAAGAGATAGAACTGGCCTTGTTGATCGAGAACGGTGACGAGGAGGCCAAGCGCAAACTGGTGGAGGCGAACCTCAGGCTGGTGGTCAGCATCGCCAAGCGTTACGTTGGCCGGGGTATGCTCTTTTTAGACCTGATTCAGGAAGGCAATCTGGGGCTGATGAAGGCGGTAGAAAAATTCGACTACCGCAAAGGCTTCAAGTTCAGCACCTATGCAACATGGTGGATAAGGCAGGCCATAACCAGGGCCATCGCCGATCAGGCCCGCACCATCCGAATTCCAGTCCATATGGTGGAGACCATCAACAAATTATCCCGGGTACAGCGAAGTCTCCTGCAGACACTGGGGCGTGAGCCGACTCCGAGTGAAGTGGGCGAAGAGATGGACATATCGGTGGAAAGGGTCATCGAGATCATGAAGGTCGCCCAGGAACCGGTTTCCCTGGAGACACCTATTGGTGAAGAGGATGATAGTCATCTAGGTGATTTTATCACTGATGAGGAAGCCGAATCTCCAGAAGAATCAGCATCGTTTGTTCTTCTGCGGGAGCATATGGACGGCATCCTGAACACTCTTACCGATCGGGAAGAGAAGGTCTTGAGGCTGCGTTTCGGTCTGGATGACGGACGACCTCGGACTCTGGAAGAGGTAGGGCAGGAATTCGGGGTCACCCGGGAACGGATAAGACAGATAGAAGCAAAAGCTCTGCGCAAACTGCGTCATCCTTCCCGCAGCAAGAAGCTCAAAGACTATATTGAATAGCATACACCCGTTAAATGGGGTGTATCTATGATGGGAATGGCTTATTGACAGAGCTCATTAATGATTATATAATTAGCTTCGTTGAGTCCTTCCTCGATAGCTCAACGGTAGAGCATCCGGCTGTTAACCGGAGGGTTGTAGGTTCGAATCCTACTCGGGGAGCCATGAAAAAAACAGCGGTAAACGGTTAATTTACCGCTTTTTTTATTGCCGTACTACACTCATCAGTATTTGTTTTCTGACTATTGCTTTTTGCATACATATTATATATACTAACTCTTGCGGGGTTTTTAGAGACCTCCGGGCCTATAGCTCAGTTGGTAGAGCTACCGGCTCATAACCGGTTGGTCCCAGGTTCGAATCCTGGTAGGCCCACCATCATGGCCCCTTGGTCAAGCGGTCTAAGACACCGCCCTTTCACGGCGGTAACGGGGGTTCGAGTCCCCCAGGGGTCACCAGGGCGATTAGCTCAGCTGGGAGAGCGCCTGCCTTACAAGCAGGATGTCGGCGGTTCAAGCCCGTCATCGCCCACCAGATTAAAAATAGGATTTCCTCGAAGGGGAATCCTTTTTTTATTGGTTCAAGAATATACTTAGGATATGGCCAGGAAAACTTATGTTATATTAAGTAACAACTGGAAGGTATATGGCAAGAAAGGGGAATTAGGGATGAGACTGACCGACAACGTGCTCTGTATGGGCAACCAGCATTTCCGCCATTATATAGTTGGACAGGAAAGGGCGGCGGTAGTCGAATGCGGGGTCAGTGGGAGCATAGTCAGCTTTCGCCGGCAGTGGATGCCTTTACAAAACAAGCCGCAGGTCGAGTATCTGCTGGCATCACACGCCCATTTCGACCATGTATGCGGCATCCCCGCCCTGCGGGAACTGTTTCCTCAGGCTCAATTGGTGGCCAGCGCCGAAGCTAAAAAAGTGCTGTCCAATCCCAAAATCCTGAGGAATTTCTTCAGCCAGGACGAGAGGATGACCGAGCTGCTGTTGGGTGAAGGCATGATCGATGAGGACATAAAGACACCCTTACCGGAGCAGATCACGGTCGATACCGTGGTAGGGGGGGGTGATGTGCTGGACCTGGGCCGGGGGTTGATGCTGGAGGTTATCGATGTGCCTGGTCACAGCCCCTGCAATCTTGCATTTTATCTGCCCGCGGACCAAGTTATGTTTTTATCGGATACAGCTGGATTTCAAACCTCAGACGAGTTGATCTTCCCCATCTTTTTCTCCGATTTCGAAATGTACATGGACAGCATCCGCCGCCTGATGAGCTATCCTACCAAAGTTCTGGCCATCCCCCATGAAAGGATCTGGGTCGATGAGGAAGTACCCCGGTTCTATCAACGGGCCCTGGATATCGCCCAGAACGCCTACGATATTATTAAAGCCATGCTCGATAAAGGATTGGATGACGAAACCATAAAACAGAATCTTTTTGAGCTTTACTATCGTGACAAGCTGAGAATCTATGTCCCCGAGAACATCACTCTATGCGTGGAACTACTTTTGCGCCGGGTAAAGCAAAGTCTTCGAGGTCAGGCCTAAGACCTATTGCCACAGGGGCTCGAGGGTAAGGTGGGATATTTTCCAGTGCCCGCCACAATTACGAGCCGCTATTATGTAACAGTACCGGTCTCCGGGTTGGTAACAATCATCATAATAACGGTGGATTACGACTTTCTCAGGGGATATATACTTCACCTGCAGGTAGGGCAGGTCAGCAGCGCCGATCATGGGGATGAATTCAGCGGGGATTACTGCCATCCGGTCGGTATCGGGTACGTACATCAGCAAAAAGGCAGCCAAATCGCGAGCTAGATCCGGTTCAAAACCGCCACCAAGATAGACCGCGGCCGATTCCAAATCCGTGAATTTATCGGTTATAAAATGGTCTCCGTAAGGCTCTGTACTTCCCCATACTGAAGCCAGAATTTCGAAATCCGCCACTATGTCGGTCAGTACCGCGGTGGCATCGGCTTCGGCAGGGGTGACCTCCAAGGCGGGAGCTTGGATGGGAGAAGTCATAAAGAGCATGATTATGGCGGTCAGGATGATCAAGGGCAATCTCGACATATTGAAAAGTCTCCACATAGTAGTGTGAGACCATTATAACTTGCTGGGAAAAAATAGGATACGATTAAATTCAGCCCCGATGTCCCCATTTACGCGCTTTTGCAGCAGGATTACCTGAACATCGCTATTATCTTGTGCCAAGCCGGCACTTCTGCGACTGAAGGCGGCAGAAAGCCTGGATTTCTATGGCTCATAAAAACAGACCGCCAGCAAGCCCGGACCGGTATGTACCCCCAATGCGGGACTGATATCGGAGAATATCAACTCCTTTAAATTAGGCATCTGGCCAAATTTGGCGGCAATCCTCTCGCCGATATCCCGGGCTCCGCCGTGCATTACAGCCAGGTTGAAGGGGCGATTGCCGACTGTCTCGGTAACCAAATCCATCAGCTTCTCGATGGATTTGGCCCGACCCCGGACCTTGGCATGGGTATAGTATATACCTTCCTCGTTGACCCCGATGATCGGTTTGAGATTCAGGAATTCCCCCAGCATGCCAGCCACTAACCCGATACGGCCCCCCCGGCGCAGGTAATCCAGGGTTTCTATCACATAATAAGCTCGCACCTTGGGCTGCAAAGCGGTCAGTCTTTCCATGACCTTGGCGAAGCCCAGTCCGGCCATAATGTTGCGGGCAGCATCCAGAACCATCCAACCGGTGGCCATCGATAAGGTGCGGGTATCGAATACCTTGATGGTGATGTCTTCGAAGTCGCGGGCCGCCAATTCCATCGCCTGGAACGTACCCGACAACCGACTTGAAAGGGCGATAGCCAGTACGTGGGTGAATCCATCCTGCCGACATCGCTCAAAGACAGTCTTGATCTCCTGCAGGCTTGGCTGGGAGGTTTTAGGCACCTCACCGGGCATCCGCCGATAGACCTCCTCGGGCTGGATATCCTCCCGGTCAGAGTATTCGCCATCCGGGTAGATCACCTTCAAAGGGAGGATTTTGATGTCATACTGCTCCACTAAGTCTTGGGGCAGGTCGCACGCGCTGTCGGCTACCAGGGCTATCTTCTCCATAATCGTCCACCCTCCAACAAATCGATTGAGTTGTTAATTTACAAAAACAATTGTATTGTATTTTGGATACGAAAGCAAAGAAGAGTCGTTTTCCCAATTCCTGCTCGCCGAACTTGACATCACCGCCGCAAAGAAATAAAATCGTTTAGTAAAGCAAAAAAGCTTTACATGAGGGGGTAGGCCTCATGCTGGAGAAAGTCAGTCAGGTTGTTCTGCTTAAAGACTTCTATGGTCCGTTATTGACCGCCAAACAACAAGATGTCTTGAATATGCATTATGAAGATGACTGGTCGTTGTCCGAGATCGCCAATTCCATGAATACCAGCCGGCAGGCAGTCTACGACCTGGCCAAACGGGCCGAGGGCATACTGCAGGAATATGAGGATAAACTGGGACTGGTGGCGAAATTCCAGCGCATCGGGCAGAACCTGGATGAATTGAGATTGATCCTGGAGGATGCCAAGGTTGATAATCCCAGGCTGAGTCAAGCGGTCAGCCTGATTGAAGAAATATGGGGACTACTTTAGGCAAAGGAGGGATAGTGTGGCTTTTGAAGGTTTATCCGATCGACTGCAGGAAGTCTTCCGAAAACTGCGCGGCAAAGGCAAGATAACCGAGGAAGACGTCAAGCAGGCTATGCGCGAAGTCCGCCTGGCTCTCCTCGAAGCTGACGTTAATTACAAGGTGGTCAAGGATTTTGTAGCCAATGTAAGCCAGAGGGCGGTAGGGCATGATGTTCTGCAGAGTGTTACGCCGGGACAGCAGGTTATAAAAATCGTCCACGACGAGATGACCAGGCTGATGGGCGAAGCCGAGAATAAACTGACTATAGCCCCCAAACCACCTACCGTATTTATGGTGGTGGGATTGCAGGGGGCCGGCAAAACCACGACGGTCGCCAAGTTGGCCAAGAGCCTTATCAAACAGGGGAGGAGACCGGTGCTGGTGGCCTGCGACGTTTACCGTCCCGCAGCTATAAAACAGCTGCAAGTGCTGGGAGAACAGGTCGGAGCGCCAGTGTTCTCCATGGGACAGGAAAATCCGGTCGACATCGCCCCCGCGTCCCTGGAGTTTGCCCGCATCAACAACCGTGATGTGGTGATCATCGATACCGCTGGGCGATTGCACATCAACCAAGAATTGATGGATGAGTTGGCAGAAATTAAAGATAGGGTAAGTCCGCAGGAGATCCTGTTGGTAGTCGATGCCATGACCGGGCAGGATGCAGTCAACGTAGCCGAGGCGTTTAATAATGAGTTGGCGCTGACCGGGGTCATCCTGACCAAACTGGACGGGGATACCCGTGGTGGTGCTGCCCTGTCGGTAAAGGCGGTCACCGGCTGCCCAGTCAAGCTGGTGGGTATGGGTGAGAAGCTGGATGCTTTGGAGGTCTTCCATCCGGATCGGATGGCTTCACGAATCCTGGGCATGGGAGACATATTGACCCTGGTAGAAAAAGCCCAGGATAATTTTGACCAGAATCAGGCCCGCGAGATGGAAAGAAAAATCCGCCAACAGGAATTCACCCTTGATGATTTCCTGCAGCAGATGCAGCAGGTCCGGTCCATGGGACCCTTGGAAGACCTGTTGGGCATGATCCCGGGCATGGGCAAACACATGCAGTCGATGAAAGGTGAGATAGACGAGAAAGAGCTGGCCCATGTGGAGGCTATCATCAAATCCATGACATTTGAAGAGAGAAGGAATCCGCACATTTTAAACGGCAGCCGCAAGAAACGGGTGGCCCGGGGAAGTGGAACCAGGGTACAGGATGTAAACCGTTTGCTCAAACAATTTGAAGATGCCCGCAAATTGATGAAGCAATTAACCGACATGACGGGCAAAAAGGGTAAACGAACAGGATTTCCCAATCTCAAGTTCCCCTTCTAGATAAAGCGGTCGACTTATAGACTTGGGGGCGACATCCGGATGGTTGTACCTGGTGTCCAACCGGTTTTCATAAGTGAACATATACTAAGGAGGTGAAAACATGGCAACAAAGATTAGATTGAAAAGGATGGGGGCCAAAAAGAACCCGTTTTACCGGGTAGTGGTGGCCGATTCCAGGACCCCGCGTGACGGCAGGTTTATCGAAGAGATAGGTTATTATGACCCGGGGACCAATCCTGCAACCATCAACATAGACGAGGAGAAGGCCCTGAAGTGGCTGGCTACCGGTGCCAAACCGTCTGACACCGCCAAATCTCTCTTGCAGAAGCAAGGTATAATTAGTAAGTTTGCGGCATCCCGCAAATAGTGGGAGGAAAACCGGGGGGTGTAACCTTTGAAAGAACTGGTTGAATATATTGCCCGCTCACTGGTGGATAAACCGGAAGAGGTTGAGGTAATCGAGACGGAGAGTGAAAGATCCGTGGTCCTGGAGATCCGGGTAGCTCCAGAAGATATGGGCAAAGTAATCGGCAAGCAAGGCAAGATCGCCAAATCTATCCGAACCCTGACCAAAGCGGCGGCCGCCAAAGCCGGGAAAAAAGTCGCGGTGGAGATAATGCGGTAAGTAGTCCAAGGTCACTTGAGGGGAGGCCGATACCGAAATGGACCCCAGGGAATTGATAAAAGTAGGGAAGATAGTCGGCACTCACGGGTACAAAGGTTCTGTCAAAGTGCAGCTCTTGACCGACTTTCCCGAACGCTTCCAACCCGGGCAAAGATACCTGGTGCTGCGGGAAAAAGAAGCACTGGAGTTGACCCTGGACCATTGTTCGTCCCACGGGGGACCGATGCTGATGAAATTCCACGGCATCGACGACCGGGAATCGGCCGAAAAATTGCGCAACCTATTCCTCCATGTGACGATAGATCAGTTACATCCTCTCCCAGAGGGGAGTTTCTATCACTTTCAACTTATAGGCATGCGGGTAGAGGATGTGGACAAGGGATATTTAGGACGATTGGCCGAGGTTTTGGAGACCGGCGCCAACGACGTTTATGTGGTTAAATCCGATGTTTATGGAGAAATACTGATTCCGGCCATCAAACAAGTGGTGATGGCGGTAGACGTACCTAATCAACGGCTTACCGTTAAGCTGTTGGATGGTTTGCTGGGAGAACAATGATGAAGGTAGATATCCTCACCCTTTTCCCCGCCATGTTCACCGGACCATTTGAGGAGAGTATCGTCGGCCGGGCCCGGCGACGGGGCTTGTTGGATATCAATATCACCAATATACGGGATTATGCCCTGGATAAGCACCAGCAGGTCGATGATTACCCGTATGGAGGGGGAGCGGGGATGGTCATGAAGGCCGATGTTGTCTGCCGTGCCATCGATGCGGTTAGGCGACCTGATGCCCATCTGGTTTATCTGTCACCCCAGGGGCCCAGGTTGGTGCAGTCGACAGCAGCCCGCCTGGCGGAGAAGCCGCACCTTGTCCTGCTGTGTGGCCACTATGAAGGTATTGATGAAAGAGTCATGGACGAGGTGGATGAGGAACTGTCAATCGGCGATTTCGTGCTCAGCGGCGGTGAGTTGGCGGCCATAGTGGTGGTGGATGCGGTAACTCGCCTTATCCCTGGTGCGCTCGGTGATGAGAAGTCAGTGCAGGAGGAGTCATTTGTGCAGGGTTTGCTGGAGTACCCCCATTACACCAGGCCCAGAATTTTCAGGGACATGGAAGTCCCAGAGGTGTTGCTATCCGGGCATCACGAACATATTCGCCGCTGGCGGAAGAAACTGAGCCTTGAACGCACCCTTATGAAGCGCCCCGATTTGTTGTTGGGCCGCCATTTCGACCATGAAGAGAAACAGATTTTGGAAGAGATATTGTTTAACGGGGAGAAACGGGTCCAGTGAGACGCTCCAGAGTATATATCGCTTTGCTGCACTATCCTATGTACAATAAAAACATGGATATAGTCACCACCTCAGTAACCAATTTGGATATCCACGATATCACCCGGGCCGCCAGGACTTATGATGTGGACGGCTTTTATATAGTTCATCCATCCGCCAGTCAGCAGAAATTAATCCGGGATATCCTGGCGTACTGGCAGGAGGGATATGGAGGTACATATAATAGTGACCGCCAGGAGGCTTTCCGACTGCTGAGGCGGGCAGGGGATTTCCCGGAGGTGCTGGAAGGCATCCGTAAAGAGACCGGGCAGGAGACCATTACCATTGTAGCTACTGATGCCCGCCAATACTGCAACACCGTCACGTATCGCGGATTGCGGCGCGACATTGCCGAAACGGAGCGGGTATTCCTGCTCTTGTTCGGAACTGGATGGGGAATAGGTCAAGAATTGATGGAACGATGTGACTATATACTCGAACCCATATCCGGAGCCAGTGTTTATAATCATCTCTCCGTGCGTAGTGCGGTGGCCATCATATTGGACCGGCTATTGGGGGCAACCTGGTATAATTAAGAGCATTTTCTTGAGATAGCCATCAAGCTGTGTTAGAATAGGTTTGTTCTGTATCAAAGGCGGTATATGGCTGGGTCAGCCCGCCTGCAGAAAGGAGGTAAGATATTTTGCAAGACATAATCCGTTCTGTCGAAGAGGAACACTATAGAAAAGACCTGCCCGCATTTGGCCCGGGTGATACGGTGAAAGTACACACCAAAGTCGTCGAAGGTACGAGAGAGAGAATCCAGATGTACGAGGGTGTGGTTATTAAGATCAGGGGTGCCGGCCTATCCAAGAATTTCACGGTTAGAAGGGTGACCTACGGGGTTGCGGTGGAAAGGACCTTCTTGCTCCATTCACCCAAGATCGCCAAGATCGAAGTAACCAGGCGAGGAAAGGTGCGCAGGGCAAGACTCTTCTATCTGCGGGGCCTGACCGGCAAAAAGGCTCGGGTTAAGGAAAAGGGCCGTTTTTCCAGATAAAGTCGCTAAGAGGAGAATACTTGAGGGTATTCTCTTTTTTATTACCAGGACCATTTTCGGAAGGGTAAAGAAAGAGGGATGACATTGGCTATCAATTGGTATCCCGGCCATATGGTTAAAGCCAAACGGGAAATACAGCAGAACATCAAATTGGTCGACATTGTCGCCATTTTGCTGGACGCCCGGGCGCCTTTCTCCTGCCGCAATCAGGATCTGGAAAACATGAGCAGCCGGAAAAGGTTGCTGTTCGTGCTCAATAAAATGGACCTGGCCGATCCAGAGGTTACCCGGCGGTACCTGACCCGTTTGCGGCAGGATGGGATAGCAGCGGTGGCCATGGACTCGACCAGCGGCAAGGGACTCAAGGAGACTATCCAAGCCCTGAAATTATTGTTTCAGCCCCAAGCCGAAGAGATGGTCCGCAAAGGCCGCCGGGTCAGGCCGATGCGGGTCATGGTGGTGGGGGTGCCCAATATCGGCAAGTCCACTTTCCTGAACTGCCTGGTGGGCAAGAAGATGGCGGTCACCGGCGCCAAACCCGGCATAACCAGAGGCAAGCAGTGGGTAAGGGTGCGGGAGGACATAGAATTGATGGATACGCCAGGACTTATGTGGCCCAAGGTCGAAAATGACGAACAAGGTCTGAAACTGGCCCTGCTGAGCATCGTCGGTGAAAATGCCTACCAGGAACAGGAGGTAGCCTTGTACCTGCTGGAAGTCCTTAAGTCGAGGTCGCCGGAAATCCTCAGGGATAGACTGAAAGTGGCGGACGTCGACCGCCCGGCCCTCGAATTGCTGGAACAGGTCGCCCGCCAGCGCGGTCACCTGCTCAAAGGTGGGCAGTTGGATCTGGGGAAAACCTGTAAGGCCCTGCTGCAGGATTTTCGCAAGGGCAATCTAGGCCGCCTGAGCCTGGATTAGACCGCTGCCGCAGGTTTTCGCCAGCTGTGGGTTTAATAGTGGTAGTATCTCATCCATGGGTATGCAGATCGACGCTGCCATCCAGCGCCTCTTGGCTTTGCCTGAGCCCCAAGTACTTGGTCCAGTCCCAAAATGCCATTTCCCCTAATTTTGGCTATCGCCACCTCCCCCTGCCTTGGGTGTGAATTGGTAACCATGGCCACAATTCCATTGCCTCAATAAGCCGGCCGGAAACACGGTCTCCGGGCTGGTTTTGCGCAGGAGGAGGGCCAGGCCTTAAATAGCAGGTGTTTATTATTGGTAGAAAAGCGGGGGACGGTCAGATATAATACAAAATATGCGGCAAATGGTCAGGGAGGATGGAGGATGGACCTCAGGGATATTTATCAAAGCAAATTGATATTGGCATCTGCTGCTGCCGGTTTAGTGAAGTCAGGAGATTGGATCGATTACGGTGTGGGCGTTTCTCATCCGGTCGCCTTTGACCAGGCTTTGGCGGCGCGGGCAGGGGATTTGCAGGACGTTAAAGTCCGGGGGGCCTTTACCCTTTGGATGCCGGCCATTTTCCAGATAGAGAATCCGGGCCAACACTTCTGTTGGAACTCATGGCATTTCACTGCCATTGACCGCCAGATCATGGAGATGGGGTGCGGATTCCACTCCCCCATGAGCTTCTGCGAACTTCCCCGCTATTACGGCGAAAACTTGGAACCTATATCGGTTTCGGTCTGCCAGGTAGCACCGATGGACGGGGAGGGGTACTTCAGCTACGGTACCTCGCCTTCCTATCAGGCGGCAGTTTCTGCCCAAGCGGAAATCAAGATAGTCGAAGTTAATCACAATATGCCCCGGACACGGGGGAGCAGTGATATCAATATACATATATCCCAGGTCGATTTTGTGATCGAGGGTCCCAATGGGGATATAGCTGAGGTTGAACCAGGCCCACCCGATGATATTGACCGCCGGGTGGCTAACTTTATCGTCGAAGAGATACCCAACGGCGCCTGTTTGCAGCTGGGTATCGGGCGCATGCCCAACGCAGTTGGAAGCCTCATAGCTGATTCGGATTTAAAGGATTTGGGAATTCATACCGAAACCTATGTAAATGCTATTATGGATATAGCTGCCCGGGGAAAGATCAACGGTTTAAACAAGTCCATCGACCGGGGACGCCAGGTGTACTCCTACGTGCTCGGTTCCCGCCAACTATATGAATTCGTCCATGAAAATCCTGATCTGATGGCGACAACCATAGATTACAGTAACGATCCCAGCATAATTGCCCGGTTGGATAATTTCATCTCCATTAACAATGCCATCGAGATAGATCTATTCGGACAAGTGACTGCGGAATCCAACGGCCTCAGGCAGATAAGCGGTGCCGGCGGATTCTTGGGCTTTGTCATCGGAGCCTATTGGTCCAAGGGGGGCAAAAGCATCGTATGCCTTTCCTCCACTTATGGTCACTCCGAGCAAAGAAAGTCACGGGTGGTGGCCACTCTATCCGCGGGCACAATAGTAACCAGCGGCCGCACCCTGACCCAATGGGTGGTGACCGAATATGGCAAGGCCAACCTGAAAGGTATGAGCACCTGGCAGCGGGCTGAAGCGCTGATAGCCATGGCCCACCCTGATTACCGCGAGGACCTGATAAGAGACGCCGCCCGGATGGGGATCTGGCGCCGGAGCAACCAAAGATGAGCTACAGCCAGGATAACTTGAGCGAGGAAAAGCAGCGGCACCGGAAACTGAAAAGATATGAGAACCGTGCCTACCGGGAAGGTTTTCGCTGTATTGCGGGGCTCGATGAAGTCGGCCGGGGTCCTATCGCCGGACCGGTAATGGCGGCAGCGGTAATACTGCCCCGGAATTTCTTTTTGCCGGGGGTGAACGATTCCAAACGGGTAAACCCCATCCGGCGGTTGGAAATGGCGGCGGAAATTAAGCAAAGGGCGATAGCCTGGGTGGTCGCGGCGGTATCATCACAGCAGATCGACCGGAAAAACATACTGCAGTGCACCCGTGAAGCCATGCGCATTTGTGTCGATGAGCTGACGCCCCGGCCGGATTTCCTCCTTATCGATGCAGTAAATTTGCCCAATCTGGAGATGGAGCAATATCCAATCATCAAAGGAGACAGCCTGAGTATTTCCATAGCCTGCGCATCCATATTGGCCAAAACGGAGAGAGATGCGGTTATGGAGTCATACGATAAACTATACCCGGGGTATGGTTTTGCGCAGCACAAAGGATACGCGACCCGCGAGCATTGTATAGCTGTGGAGAGTTTGGGGCCCTGTGTCATTCACCGTTGCAGTTTCGAACCGGTTAAAAGTCTGATGAGCGGTCAAGACTGGATTCAACCCGGTCTTTTCGATACATAAATGCATCCTGCGCTTCTGGGCGCAACTACCGGAAGGGCCAGATGGATTGGAGCAGGGCATGAAGAAGAAACTCGGTCTTAAGGGAGAAGATTTGGCGGCTTCATATCTACAGGAACAAGGCTACCGTATTCTGCAAAGAAACTATCGCAGCAAGAGTGGGGAGATAGATATAATCTGTTCCAGGGCGGGAGTAATCGTATTCGTTGAGGTCAAGACCCGCACCAGTAAGATCTTTGGTACCCCGGAAGAGTCTATAACCTGGCGGAAACGCGACCACATCCGGAGGGTGGCTCTCGATTATCTGGCCGCCTGCCGTCAACCCTTCAAGGAATTGAGGTTCGATGTGATCGGTATCATGGTGGAACAGGGCATTCCCAAGATAAACCATTTGGAGGGAGCTTTCTAGTTTTCCTCCTGGGGTTTTTACCTGGTATAGATAAACATGTTTGAAAGGATTGGAAGAGTAGGCCGATGATGATTTATGGGAAGGAAATAAGAGACCGGTTGAAATCAGAATTGAAAGAGGCGGCTTCCCGGGGCGGAATGGTGATGACGATTGTGCAGGTAGGGGAGGAAGGACCTTCGACTGCATATGTAAATGGAGCGAAGCGATTCGCCCGGGAAATAGACTGTGATTTAAGAATAATGCAGCTTCCTTGTGATATAAGCGAATCCGAATTGTTGGGTAAAGTGGAATCCCTAAACCGGGACCCGGAAATCACCGGCATCATGATCCAGAAGCCCTTGCCCGGCCATATCAATTCCGATGCGGTGGTAGAAGCCATGGATTACCACAAAGATGTGGAAGGAATCCATCCTTACAACCTGGGGCGCCTGTTGACCAAGGAACCGGGCATACGCCCCACCACTCCCAAAGCGGTCATCCGGATGCTGAAGGAACACAATATCGATATCGACGGACGCAAGGTGACGGTAGTGGGGCGCAGCAGCATCCTGGGAGGACCGGTAGCGGTAATGGCCATAGCCGAAAATGGTACGGTGACCGTTTGCCATACGCACACCCGGGACTTGGCTGCAGAAACCAGGAATGCTGATATAATCATCGCCGCAGTAGGGAAATCCCACTTTATAACCGCAGATATGGTCAGGGAAGGCGCGGTTATCATAGATGCCGGGATCAACTTCGATGCCAACGGCAAAATATCCGGTGATGTACATCCCGATGCCTGTGCCAGGGCGAGTTATGCCAGCGCCGTCCCGGGTGGGGTAGGAATGATAACCACCGCCGAGCTGTTCGACAACCTGCGCATCCTGGCCGAGATGAAGAATATTCCCTCGAATTTTTGCATAAGATATTAGAAAATACTGGACAAAAATGATAAATTGTGATTTAGTATAAGAACAATCTCTTGAATAAAGGCAAACTCGTTGAAAGACGAAGACGCAAAGCCACGGGTCTAAGGACAGCAATGTCTATGACAGCCGGGTTGCCTGGAGCAGATATAGTATTATCCGACCTGCCAGCAACTCGCTGAGCAGGTTTTGTTTTTAATTGAATAATTCAGGACGGCGGGGCCAAGAGCCCCTCACCGATAATAGCAAACCTGTCGAAAGGCGGGGACGCAAAGCCACGGGTCTAAGGACGATTGGTCTACGATAGCCGGGTTGCCGAAGGAGGATCTGGTACCTGCCTTTTTTCTTGCGGGCCGTCCAGTTATGAAAGGGGTTAAGGCTCAATGTTGGCCGGCAGGAAACGCCTAGGATTATACATCGCGCTCATAGTTACCTTGATTCTTACCCAAACGCCTATGGTCGCGGCAGAAAGCAACCATCCCAGTTTAACGCCGGATCACCATTCTGGTCTAGCGAACAGCGACTATTACATTCTCCAAAACAATGTGGTAATCGAGAATTCAGGTTCGGAACCAGCCACCAGGGTGAGGTTGGAGGTGCCCTTGATGGCAGACCTGGATTCACCTTACCAGGATGTGGTGAAAGAAGAGTTTTCGCCCCAACCTACCGAGATAAGAAAAATGGGCGACGGCACCCGTACCGGGGTATTCAGTTTCGAAGACATCGCTCCCGGTACATGTACTGTTCTGACACAAAAATATACGGTCAGGTTAGACGGGAGCAACTGGCTTAATAATGGCGGCGGCGAGATTCTGATTGACCCCCGGGCATATTTAGGACCGGCTGCCAAAATAGAATGCGCCGACCCCCGCATCCAGGCTGTGGCGCTACGCATCAATCCCAATGGCGACATCGATGATCTTGGTGTGGCCCAGAAAGCCTTTGAATTCACCCGCAGCACGCTGACTTACAACTCGTATTCTCCATCTGCCAACCAGGGAGCATTGGCGGGTTTGCAGGCCGGGAGCGGATGTTGTGAAGAATACGCATCATTGTTCGTGGCCGTGTGCCGGGCTTCAGGAATTCCAGCCCGGATAGTGAACGGGTATGCCAATGACCGAGACGAGTTGGCCGAGGATGAGACGCTGATAAATATGACTGGCCGCCGGCATCAGTGGGCCGAATTCTACCTGGATGGTAAGGGATGGATCCCCGTTGATCCCACCCTATCCATTGATATGCGCCCGGTATTCGGGCAACTCCCGACCGGATGTTATGTGGCAGAGAACTATGGTGACCGGCAGGTCACTGGTAAATACCGCGGCGGTAAACTGGCGATTCAGTTCCAGGACCAAGTAGCCCGAGGATATTAAGTCGGAATAAATGTCAAGATTACGGAGGTGTTGAATTAATGAAGAGAAGAATCCTGGTCACGTCCATTGTCGTATTCCTGACTGCGATAACCCTCATCAATGTCGAGCCGGCAGGGATTACGGCAGAAGAAAAGGCGATTACCGCCATGCAGGATGTCATTACATCGCCGGAACCGCAGCCGGCAGCAAATCAATCGACAGCTTTTGATGCTGCCGCCGCTCCCCAGGCCGAGGCCAAAGCACCCGACCAAACTGTACCGACTCGGCCAGTCGCTGCAACAGATATCGAGTCGAAGATATCTCCGGAAGGTAACATCCAAACCGAAGCAACCACCAGTCCACCCAAATCCAGCCCCAGTAAAGAAACCAAACAACCGCCGACGGTTCAGCCGCCTGCCACCGCAACCACCTCAGCCACTGCCCAGCAGAAGGAAATGTTGGGATACATCAATGCCGCGCGGGCCCAGGCCAACCTTGCCCCCCTGGTCCTGGACAGCAAGCTTTGCAACGGAGCCTATTTAAAATCCCAGGACATGGCCGTGAACGGGTATTTCAGTCATACTTCCCCTACATACGGCACTCCCTTTGAAATGATGAGAAGTATTGGCATTACCTATCGGACAGCCGGGGAGAATATTGCCAGGAACCATAGCGTTTTGGCAGCATATAATGCTTTCATGAATTCCAGTGGTCATCGGGCCAACATCCTTAACCCGGCATTCAACAAAATAGGGTTAGGGTTCTATCAGCGGGGCAGCGATCTGTTTGTAACCCAATGGTTCACCAATTAAGCCATGCCTTCTTCTTGACTAAATACAGTAGGCGTGAGAAAAGCAGAGCTGTGAGCCCTGCTTTTCATAATTCCCGGATATTTACGATAATGGATACTAAAAACCCAAAATGTGGCTGGGCATCTCGAGACTCACTCAGTTTGGCGGGCCCGCACAATCAGTCTCTGCGTCACATTGCCAGGGGGGTCGCAAGTGGTTAAGGTCAGGGCCCGGTAATTAGTGGGTGCTACCACCGACCAATCGTTCTCCGCCACGATGTAAACCTTTTCTACTGAGTACTCATAGTCTCTGCCCTGGTAGGATATGCTTATCCTGTCCCCGGGTTCCAACCGGTTAAGATACCGGAACCAGGAACCAAATACATTGCGGTGACCAGCAATGGCGACGTTGCCTTTATCACCGGGCAAGGCGCTGTCAGGATATAAGCCGGGCCCCATACTAAGATCCCGGGAGGTAACTCCTTGAACTACTGCAGTTTTTAGATTTAATTTGGGGATGCTTAAAACCATTACCGCCTTTATAGTTGGCTTGGATTGTGCGGCAGGAGTCGGGCCAGGGGTTATCGCATTTGATGCCGTCGGTAAGCCTGCAACCCCAGTTCCGCTCGTCTCTTCAGGGGTTTGAGGATACGCCTGTTCAACGGCTTCCAACAGTTGACGCTGCATATATATGCTATATCCATTCTTAATAAGGGGGCTCAGGATCAACAATAATCCCCCTATAATCATCACCCAACTGAAAACCCGGCGCACCCGGTCACCCCTTTTCTTATAGAAAGAGACCACCCTGGAGGGTGGTCTCTACAACATACTAACATTCTTCAGGGATATATGTCAGGCTATTTCCTTCTGACCAGCATTCCTCCGGCTATCATCATCAATCCGCTCATTATGGAAGGCAGATTATTGGCTCCGGTTTGGGGGAGTTCATCAGTTGTGGGCCCCACCGCGGGCTCATCCTTGATCCCCTGGACGTCGCCGTCGTCATCATTATCGCTGTCATCATCAGTATCGTCGTCATCGTCGTCATCGTCGTCATCGTCATCGTCGTCATCGTCGTCATCGTCATCGTCGTCATCGTCATCATCGTCGTCATCGTCGTCATCGTCGTCATCATCATCGTCGTCATCGTCGTCATCATCATCGTCATCATCGTCGTCATCGTCGTCATCGTCGTCATCGTCATCGTCGTCATCGTCGTCATCGTCGTCATCGTCGTCATCGTCGTCATCATCATCGTCGTCATCGTCGTCATCATCATCGTCATCATCGTCGTCATCGTCGTCATCGTCGTCATCGTCGTCGTCATCATCGTCGTCATCATCATCGTCATCATCGTCGTCATCGTCGTCATCGTCGTCATCGTCGTCGTCATCATCGTCGTCATCGTCGTCATCGTCGTCATCATCGTCATCATCGTCGTCATCGTCATCATCGTCGTCGTCGCCGTCACATTCATTAAGGGCTATATGGCTGAGATTGAGATTCGGGATATTGTTCTCTTGCACCGTAATTTCGTTGGCCAAAGTAGCAGTAGCCCCTAGTAGAGTAACTCCTGTTCCGGTCCCCACAAACCAATGTTGAGTGCCCCCGGTTACCTTAGAGGGGTCAAGACCGCTGACATCGAAACTACTGTCATCAAATTGTACGTCAAGGGTAGCCTCAGGATCGCCGATGGTTAAAACGAAATGCCATACAACCGGGTCATCCAGACCACCGTTGTCGTTTTCATTGAATCCTTTATCATCCCAGGATGTCCCCTCATGAGCAGGATTCAAATCAATGGTGGAGACGTCAACCGTGTCCTTCGGTCCTCCGTTGGCAGCCAGGGCTACTTTATTGGCGGGCATTCCAATTACATAAACGAATAAGAAGAGGGCGAAAACCAGTCTGGCCATATGTTTCATCCAACTATGCTCTTTGTACATCATCCTAAACACCTCCTTTTCATTAAGTTGCACCTGTCCAGCTGCTACTGGTTATTTGCCATATCACCACCTTAAATAATTTACCGGTTATTCGATTAAAAAAACCTGATGGGGTATATACCCCAGCAGGTCGATAAATCCTCTATTTCGGCAACCAGGCTGTCATAGACTAATCGTCCTTAGACCCTTGGCTTTGCGTCCCCGCCTTTCGGCGGGTTTGCCTTTGTCGGTGAGGGCTTACAGCCCTGCATCAGAATAAGGAACTAAATGTAAACAGTCTACCTTATACATATATATACGAACTCGGAAACAGATAACCGTGGCAAAAATGTTATTAAAAAAAAATACTTAGCCGAATGCTAAGCAGGTGTTTCTGTCTGCTCTCTGCAACCCGGCGGTCATGACCTTGCGGCGTTAGACCCGTAGCTTTGCGTCCCCGCTTTTCAACGGTTTTGCCCTTAAGAGAAAATCGATTGCAATTATCTTATGCTTATTCTATGCAATTTATCTTGGGATTACAATATCTTGCCAAAGATGGATGAGGAAAAATACCGGGACGTTGATGAATCGAATGGACCTCGTCAAGACTGCGGAGCGAAGAGATGGACCGTAACCGATACAATCTCCGGCCGGTTGCCGACCCTGATCGGAGGGCCCCAGGTTCCATATCCGCTGGAGACAATCAGCTGCAGGTGACCTTTGCGCAGGTAACCCCAATCCTGCTCATAAAGGGCTGCGGTTACCAAATTGTTGGGAAAAAGCTGGCCAAGGTGGGTATGACCGGAGAATTGAAGATCGACACCGGCTGCGTCAGCTGCCTGCAGGTCTGCCGGCTCATGGTCCATGAGTATTACCGGCAGCCGTCCCGGATCGATTCCAGTCAATAGCTGATCCAGAGCCAGCCGGGCGTTTCCGCCCCAACGGTGCCGGGAACCATCGTCGCGGCCAGCTATATAACATACATCCTCTATCTCGAGCCACTGATCGCGCAGCACTGTGACCCCATTCTGGTTGAGGAAACCTACGGCTGTTTCAGTCTGGCCGCTTATATATTCGTGATTGCCCAGTACTGCAAAGGTTCCCAACCGAGGATGGAGGGCGTGAAGTACGGCAGGCATTTCCGCCTCTGCGGTCAGGTCTACGCCTTCATCGATTATGTCGCCGGTCAGCAGTACTACATCAGGATCCAGTTGGTTAATCGACTCTGTCATCTGCCGCAGGCGGTCGATCCCCACGATCCAGCCCAGGTGAATGTCGGAAACCATCGCTATCTTTATGGTTTCAAGTTTACTGGCCTTACGGTCCACCCACAACTCATAGTTGCGGATCACCGGGTGGCGGGCATTCCAGGTTCCGTATACCAGCAAGACGGCAACCACGCCCATAACCGCTACGATAAGCAACGGGAATTTACCTCTAAAACCAATGGGTAAGAAGCCAAATACCCGGTTGCAGATTCTCAACAAATCACAGAAAATGAATATCAGGAAAAGATAGTAAAGGGCGGCTAGCCAATAAGAGCCAATGTGAATCAAGACCTTGCCCAAGTAATGGGGTACATAATTTGAAACCATGCGCCCGACTGGGTATGAGACCGCCATCAGGGCCACCAGGACCGCCCAGTACCATGCCCAGCAGCCGGATGATAACATATTACGGAGGGCAAGCCAGCCCCGCCAGGCGATATAGTAGTTGATCAAGCCGTATATTGTCATAAACGATCCTACGAAAAGTGTCGTTTGCCAGCTCATATTCATGTCCTTCCGATAAAACGGCACGTAAAAATGCCATTGGGAGCGGAGTGTGTGCAGGGTATCAACAAAATTTATTGAATACTGCGGGTGAGACCCCGGTTATCAATTATCCTTGCGTTTTATTGTAAATGGTTCCGGGGCAGAAGTGAATGGATTACCTGCCCCGATTGTTGGTAAGTTTCAGTGCCCCTGCCGATTGAGAGGGTTTGAACCAGCGAGCGAATAGAAACAGCGAGTTGATTGTTCGGCAGTTCGACCTATGGTGGCCGCTGCCAACAATGCAGCCTGACCGGCCGATGGTATTATCTCCGAAAGGAATAGAATCAGTGGGCATTCTGAGTAAGAAGATCTGGCGTTATATCGTCCGCAACCTGGGGCAGTTTATAGCAGCGGCCGCGGTGGTCATGGGCGGGATAATGGTTTATGTTTCCATGAGCAGTGCGTACTATAACCTAGGGCAAGCCCGGGATAATTTCTACCGGGAAAATAGATTTGCCGATTACTACTTTCATCTGGTAAAAGCGCCGGAAGGAGTGATCAAACAGATTACGATGCTGGATGGCGTTAAAAGCGCCACCGGCAGGATACAAAGGGATCTTTCCGTAATCAAAGAAAATGACGAGCGGGCTACCGCCCGGGTGGTGAGCTATGACCTGCCCATGGAAGAAGGGCTGAATCAGTTATCGATAGTGGAGGGGCGCTCGTTCGAAGAAGAAAACGGCAGCGAATCTGCAGAAGTGGTCCTGGATCCAAAATATTTTAAGGCCAATCGACTGGGCTGGGGGGATGAGATAACCGCTATAGTGGAGGGCAAGGAGATTTTCTTTACGGTGGTGGGGTCCGCAATCAGCCCGGAATTTATCTATGCTATGAAGGACAACGCCGATATATTGCCAGATCCCCTGAAGTTCGGCATATTTATGGTGGAAAACCGCCAGGCCCAGCAGATATTGAATATGCCCGGGCAGATTAATCAAGTCTTGGTAGAATTTGAGCCGGAAGCCGATCAGGGGGTTCTGACCGTTGCAATCAAGGACATTTTGAAACCCTACGGCCTCTTGGCTTCTTATCCTCGTTCCGACCAGTTGAGCGACGCCATGTTACAGGCGGAACTGGATCAACTGCGGGGAGTCACTACCGTCCTGCCAGCGATTTTCCTGGCCATTGCCGCTGCTATACAGTTTGTTATCCTGCGAAGAATGATTAAAACCCAGCGGGCCCAGATCGGATTGATGAAGGGTATCGGATATCACAATCTTCAGATCATGCTCCATTATGCCTTGTATGCGTTGGCGGTTAGCATGGCGGGGGCGGTGGCCGGTATACTGTTGGGGGTCAGGTTTTCTTTCTATTTCACCGATCTGTATGCGACCTATTTCAATCTCCCGGTATATTTTAAGGGATATAATCCTCAAGCCATCGTGACTGGAATTATTTTGTGCCTGGCGATCGGTTTTGTTTCGGGCTTAACTGCCTCCCGGGGCGTAGTCAAGATTCAGCCAGCCGAGTCCATGCGGCCGGAACCTCCGGCAATCGGGGGCAAGACTCTTTTGGAATACTGGCCTTGGTTATGGCGCCGGCTTAGTGCCGGTTGGAAGATGACCATGCGTAATATCAACCGTAATAGAGGCCGCTTTGCGGTGACCTTGATGGGGGTTATTTTTTCAGTCGCCCTGCTGGTGATATCCTTCTTCGTTTATGATGCAGTGGACTATATGATGCAGAAATTCTTCTATCAGGGCCAGACCTATGACCTTTCCATCCGCTTCGATTCTCTGATGGCGGAAAGAGAGATGCTCAATATAAGTCACATCGATGGAGTCCAAAAGGTCGAGCCTTTCCTGGAGCTGCCGGTGAGGATCCATGGCGGAGATAGCAGTGAAGATGAAGTGCTGTTGGCGTATGGACCTGATCTCACTATGAAAGAACTGGAGGACGATGATGGTCGGCCTATTTTGATCCCCGGGGATGGGATATTATTAAATCAGCGGACCGCTCGCAAACTCAATATCAGGCAAGGGGATGAAGTGGAGGTGGAGACCCTTCTGCCCACTGGTCCGGTACATCGGGAAAAAGTCTATATTGTCGGGCTGGTGAGACAGATGGTCGGCTCCGGATCATATATCGACCTGCAGCAAGCCAACCGGCTTTTGCAGGAGAGAAATCTGGTGTCGGGAGCCATGCTTAAAGTTGAACCCGGTAAAGCCAGCCAGGTAGAAGCAGAGATAAATACCATGCCAGGGGTGGCCTCTGTTCTTAGTCACGAGAAAGAGATCGCCAATTTTGAAAATTATTTGGACACCATGGATATCTCCATCGCTATTATGGTTCTGTTTGCTGCCATACTCGGTTTTGCTATCGTATACAACGCCTCGGTCATGAACCTGGCGGAGAGAAACAGGGAAATAGGATGCATTCGGGTAATCGGTTTCAGTGTCAAAGAAGTATCCGGGTTGCTTTTTAAGGAGAATGTCGTGCATACGGTATTGGGAGTGATCCTGGGATTGCCTTTCGGGCGCTGGGTTGCTTCCGCTTATATCGATTCAATTACCACCGATCTCTATACCCTGCCGGTGATTATATATCCCCGCACCTATCTGCTGGCAGCAGTCGGGACTATGACCTTCATATTCCTGGCCCATAAATTCTCGGTGCGGGGTATTAAGAGACTGGATCTGGCCGAGGTGTTAAAGAGCCCGGAATAGCAGTAATTCTGGAAAGGGATGGTATCACGGTATGGAACGCCAAGTGCTGATGAAACTCGATCGGGTGACCAAAACCTATGATATGGGCGAGATCAAGGTCGAGGCCCTCAAGGAGACCTCCCTGGAGGTTTTCAGCGGGGAGATGCTGGTGATTCTCGGGCCCAGCGGCTCCGGTAAGAGTACACTGCTTAACCTGATGGGAGGGATGGATTCGCCCACCAGCGGCCAGGTTATTTTTAAGGATCAGAATATCTCCAGCGGGGGCGAAGATGTTTTAACCCATTATCGCCGCAATGAGGTGGGTTTCGTATTTCAATTCTACAACCTGATCCCCGACCTGACCGCCCGTGAAAATGTCGAGTTGGCGGCGGAACTGGTCAAGAATCCTCTCCCCATCGACGAAATCCTTAAGGAGGTAGGCCTGGACACGCGGATGGACCATTTCCCCTCCCAGATGAGCGGCGGGGAGCAACAGCGCATATCGATCGCCCGGGCCGTCATCAAGAATCCCCGCCTGCTGCTCTGTGACGAGCCTACCGGGGCGCTGGATTACGAAACCGGCAAGTTGATTTTGTCCTTGCTCAAAAAGATAAACCAGGAGAAAGGCTGTACTGTAGTCCTGATAACCCACAATATCGCCATCGGCGCGATGGGAGACAGGGTGGCCAGGATGCGGAGCGGTAAGATTGTTGAGATTACGGAGAATCCGAATCCCATTTCACCGGAAGGGATTGAATGGTAATGGGTATCCTGCTGCGCAAACTGGGTCATTTTATCCGCCGCAACCTGGGGCAGTTTCTGGCTGCAACCGCGGTGGTGATGGTTGGAATCATGGTATACATATCGATGAATACGGCCTATTACAATCTGAGTCAGTCGCAGAGCAAGTTTTACCAGGAGAACAACTTTGCCGATTACTACCTGCAGGTGGTAAAAGCCCCGGAGCAAGTGGTCAAACAGGTCGAGCAGGTTGAAGCGGTGAAACGGGCCACCGGCCGGATCCAGAAGGATCTGGCTATTTTTAAACCCAATGGTGAGAGGGCCACCGCCCGGCTGGTGAGTTTCTCCTTACCCATGGATAATGGACTCAATAAGATAACCGTGGGTCAAGGCCGGCTGTTTTCCTCGCAGGGGGGGAGTTATGTAGAAGCGGTGGCGGACCCCCAGTTTGCACCCGCCAATGGACTGGTGTGGGGGGATGAGATCAAGGTGGTGGTGGATGGCAAGGTGCGGCTGCTGACTCTGGTAGGGTCAGCTTCGAGTCCGGAGTTCATCTATCCCATCAAAGATACCACCAACATCCTGCCTGATCCCATAAATTTCGGGATATTCATGGTAGAACAGCAGCAAGCCCAGCAGTTGTTGGGCATGCCGGGGCAGATAAACCAGGTGTTGCTGGAATTGGTTCCAGGAGCCGACCAGGAAAAGGTAGTGGCCGCGGTTGAAGAGATCCTGGCGCCATATGGAGTAGTAGCTTCTTTCGGGCGTAAATACCAGATAAGCCATGCCGTTCTGCAGGCCAAACTGGATGGGATCGGTTCAGTGGCCCTTTACCTGCCCTTGATATTTCTGGCCATTGCGGCTGGGATACAGATGATTATCCTGCACCGGATGATTAAAATTCAACGTACCCAAATCGGGGTGATGAAGGCCCTGGGTTATGATAACCGGCGGATAATATTTCACTATACGGTTTACGCCCTGGCCGTCAGTGGCCTGGGGGCGATAGTCGGGATTGTCCTAGGGGTTATTTTGGCCGGGGGGATTTCCGAACTTTTCGCCCAATACTTCAACCTCCCCGGGGGACTGAAAACCTTTGCCTGGAAAACTGTAGCCGATGGCATGTTGTTGAGCCTGACCATGGGGACCATTGCGGGGGTGGCCGGTTCCCGGGGAGTCATACGCATCCAACCGGCTGAATCCATGCGGCCTGAACCACCGCCCTTGACTGGTCAGAGTCTTCTGGAAAAATGGTCAGGTTTGTGGCGGCATCTGTCTCCGGAATGGAAGATGACATGGAGGAATATCGGGCGCAACCGGGGGCGATTCATGGTCACCTTGTTTGGGGTGATGTTTGCGGTATGCCTCTTGATCATAGCCTTCTTTTACAATGACGTGGTCGATTACATGATGCAAAAATTCTTTTATGAAGGTGAGACATATGATATCACGGTCCGGTTTGACTCCCTTATAGACGAAAACGAACTGGTCAATATCGACCGCCTGGACGGGGTCCTGAGGACCGAGCCTTTTATAGAGATGCCGGTGAAGATAAAATATCGCGGCCGGTCGGCCGACGAGGTTATACTGGCTTACCCTCAGAATATGAGTATGAAGAAATTACAGGATGAAACCGGACAACAGATTAAAGTCCCTGCCGATGGGATGGTGATTAATCAAAGGACCGCCGATAAACTTGGCATCAAAGCCGGGGATCAGATAGAGGTAGAGACCATGTTGCCTTATGGACCCATCCATAAGGATCAGCTGCAAGTGGTCGGAGATACCCAACAGTTATTTGGCGGCGGATCGTATATCAGTCTGGCCAGGGGTAACGTGATTTTACAGGAGAGTAATGCCATGTCCGGCGCCATGCTGGACGTGGAGAACGGCAAGGAGACTGAAGTGGAAGCGCGGCTTCAGGAAATGCTGGGGATAGCGTCGATAACAGACCGCCAGAAGGAGATTCAGAATTTTAATGCGAATTTGGGTGTGGTCACTTCTTTTGTATCTATTTTGGTATTCTTTGCGGTCCTGCTCGGTTTTGCCATTATTTATAATGCCTCGGTGATAAACTTCGCCGAGAGGCGCCGTGAGCTGGCATCTTTGCGAGTGATCGGTTTCACCGTCGGGGAAATATCTTCCCTGCTCGTCAAGGAAAACATAGTATTGCTGATCGGCGGGATTTTGTTGGGTATGCCCTTTGGGAAATGGCTGGTGACAGTATACGTACAATCGGTGAGCACCGACCAATTCAGTCTGCCGGTGATCATCTATCCAACTACCTATTTATTTGCGGCGATTGGAGGTATTATTTTTGTAATCGTAGCTCACCGTTTTGCGGTTAAAGGTATCAAAGAACTGGATATGGTGGCTGCCTTGAAGAGTACCGATTAGTTGAGGGGGTTGTGGGGGATGCGTAAAAAGATTCTCTGGGGTTTGCTGGGGGTGGCATTGATTGCCGGTATTTATTACTATTACGCTTCAGCTGGGACAGAGGTGGAGACAGTCGGGGTCAGCCGCGGCGATATCAAGCTGGCGGTAGTCGATACCGGTTATGTCCAGGCCTTTAATCAGGCGGATATTTATGCGGCTCAAGGGGGCAGGGTGGCCAGCCTGCCGGTCAGTGTCGGCCAGATGGTAGAGAAGGGCCAGATAATCGTGGTGCTGGATAATAAAGACCTCAAAATGAGCTCAGACCAGCTTCAGGTTCAATTGAGCCAGGCCGCCGCTGCCGTCAGTGCCGCCGAAGCTGCCCTGAAACAGAGCAATCTCGACATGGTTGATGTACAGGCGCAA
Source organism: Syntrophomonadaceae bacterium (assembly GCA_040217755.1). Lineage (GTDB taxonomy): Bacteria > Bacillota > Syntrophomonadia > Syntrophomonadales > Syntrophomonadaceae > PHAA01. Next base: position 72,590 of record JBEHWJ010000002.1, read on the forward strand.
TATAACCGGGCCCAGGAGTTATTTGCTGCCGGGGCTATCAGCCAGGTCGAATATGACACCGCTGGTTCTCTGCTGGAAAGGACCCGGGCTGGTATCGAGGCCCAGGAACAAAACCTTCGGGCGGCCCGCGAACAAGTGGGCAATTGTCAAAGCCTGCTAAACAGTTCCCGTACGAAAGAAAGCGAACTTCAGGTGAGGAGTCCTATTTCCGGCATGGTGATGCAATTGCCGGTGCAACAGGATGAAGTGGTTATGTATGGTTCCCTTTTGGCCAGGGTGGCACCGCCCGGGGCCCTGGAAATAAAGGTGGATGTATTAAGCGATGACCTGGGTGAGATAAAACTGGGTAACAGGGCTGAGATAACCGCTCCGGTGTTGGGAGCAGAGGTGCTTACCGGTGAAGTGGCAAAAATATATCCCCAGGCGGAAGAGAAGCAGTCCGCTTTAGGAGTGGTGCAGAGGAGGGTTCCGATCATAATCAAGTTGGACAATACCGGCAACCTGAAACCTGGATATGAGACCCGGGTCAGCATAATAACCGACCGCAAAGAAAATGTATTGCTGGTCCCGCGGGAAGCGGTCATAACATCGCCCGATGGCGGGAAGCAGGTCATGGTGGTCGCTAATAATCGTGCCGTGGTGCGAAAGGTATCTACCGGACTTTATGATACCAGGAGCATCGAGATAACCGGGGGACTCGAGGCCGGTGAGCAGATAGTAAAGGATGGTAGTACAGCCTTGAAAGCCAATGCCCGGGTCAAGGTGAAACCGCTTTAGGACATCCTACGAAAATAAACGACAAAGATAGGGTATAATTGATGTATAGCCAAAGACAAAAATAAGGAGGGATAACTGATGGAAAAAGGTAAGATATTTATACGGGAACGCTTGTCAATCGGCGAGGGTGCCAAAAAACCTCGTTTCGTAGTAGTTGGCGTGGCTGGAACAGATTTGAAGATCTTTACCAAACATATTCGCAGGATGGAGATAGAACAGATAGCCCAGGTTATCGGTGCCGATTTGATAATACTGGAAGCCGGCAAGGACGAAGAGGATATCGAAGAGGACGAGTAGAAAGGCGGGCGTTTGGATGGCCCTTTACCGTGATAAGGACAACCAGAGACTACATGTCAAAAGCAGACTTATGGGCGAGTCTCTGGTGAGCCAGTCCTTTATAGAAAGCCTCCAATATGATGTCAAGCAATTTCGCTCCTTCCCCGATGTGTCGGTGGTAAAAATAGGCGGTCAGAGTATCACTGACCTCGGGGCCAAAGGGGTTCTTCCGGTTGTCGGTGAGATTGCCGCCAACGTCGGCAAGCACCGCATGATTATTTCCACCGGCGGCGGTACTCGTTCCCGGCATATATATGCCATAGCCATGGAGTTGGGGATGCCGGTGGGTATTATCTCCAAGCTGGGGCAAAGTGTTTCTGAACAAAATGCCCTTATGATATCGACGCTGCTGAATCCTTGTGGAGGGATAAAGGTGGGCCATGACGATATTCCCAAGTTAGGAGGATATTTTGCTCAGGGGTGCACACCGGTTATCCATGGCATGCCGCCTTACGGTTACTGGGAGCACCCTCCCAAAGAAGGCAGCATTCCTCCTAACCGAACCGATGTCGGGGCATTTCTGCTGGCTGAGGTAATCGGAGCCCGGCAGTGTATTTTTATCAAGGATGAAGATGGTTTGTACACCGACAATCCCAAGAAAAACAAGGATATTAAATTCATCCCCAGGATAGGGGCTGGGGAGCTTCTGGATTTGAACTTGGATGACATAATCATTGAGAGGGCAGTTCTTGAGATAATGCTGTGTGCCCGCAGCATACAGGAGGTCCAGATAGTAAATGGACTAAAACCAGGTTCCATATCCAGGGCATTGGATGGCGAGCATGTCGGCACCATAATATTTAAAGACCGCTAGGTGCAAATATCTCAAGTATATATCGCATTTATTCGGCTGTCCGTAAGGACAGCTTAATTATTCTCAGGCAGATTTAAGATACGGGACCAGTGCAGGTAGACTGAGGCAGGAGGAAAGGCTATATTAATGTTACGGACCAATGACAGCCGAAGATGGCTGGGGTAGAGACAGGATGCGGAGCGCAAATCCGGGGCAGGTGTAATAAATTCGGTGAGAGCTGGGACGGAATCGGATATAGAAATAAAAGATATGGCAGCCGTTCTCGAAATGACCAACGGATTGTTTCTGATATACGATTCTGAGGGGACGCTGAGGTATGTCAACCAGAAGCTTCGGGATCTGCTGGGTTACCCATCCGAAGATCTTTACCGGATGAATATCACCGATCTGGTAATCAGTCGTCATAAGAAGCGGGTCCGTGAAATCTTGCGTTCAAAATTACCGGAAGGGCAGGAGCGTATCTCTACCATGCCGCTTCGGGGCCGGGGCGGCAGGGAATTTTTCGTCATCACCAGGACAGCACCAATATATAGGCAGCAAAGGGTGGTGGCCGAAGTGGTTCTGCTCGAAGACCTCACCGAAAGCAAACGGGCTGAAGATGATTTACGGGAATCGCAGCGGTTTACGGCTGATATAATCGAATCGCTGCCCGATCCTACCCTGGTAATCGATAAAACCGGCCGGGTCTTGTATTGGAATCGGGAGCTGGTAGAGATGAGCGGTGTTCCGGCTTCCTCGATGGTCGGCAAAGACGATTACGAATATGCCCTGCCGTTCTACGGTACCCGGCGGCCGATTCTTATCGACATGATCATAGATGACAACCTGCGCTTCACCAAGGAATACGATTATGTCCAACGGGAGGGCAATGTTCTCTACACGGAAACCAAAACCGGCCAGCTCAAGGGTAAGCAACGTATTCTCTGGGGAAGAACAGCTCCGCTCTTCAATACTAGAGGTGATATAGTTGGGGCGATAGAGTCGGTGCGGGATATTACTGACCGAACGGAGTTTGAACAAGATCTGCTCCAAAGTCACACCAAACTGGAAGCTATTTTTACCGGTACCGTCAAGGCATTGGCATTGATGACGGAAAAACGCGACCAGTATACCGCTGGACACCAGCAGAGGGTAGCTTCTTTAGCCATCGCCATCGCCAGGGAGATGGGGATGGGAGAAGATTTGGCAGAGGACATCAATATTGCCGCCACTCTCCATGACATCGGCAAACTGTATGTACCCCTGGACATCCTCAGCCAAACCGGGGAATTGACCGAGATCGAGTATCTTTTTATAAAGACCCACCCGGCCGCGGGCTATGATATCCTTAAAAGCATCCCCTTCGATGCTCCCATAGCAGAAATCGTTCTGCAGCATCATGAGAGGATGGATGGTTCCGGATACCCGAGGGGTTTGAAGGGGGAGGAGATCCTGATGCCGGCGAGAATATTGGCCGTTGCTGACGTGGTCGAAGCCATGGTTTCACATCGGCCCTACCGGCCGGCATTTCCCATTGATAAGGCCCTGGAGGAGATCCAAAGCAATGCTGGCCGGCTTTATGACCCCGCGGTGGTAGATGCTTGTCTCCGTATCTTTAAGGAGCATAGGTTCGAGTTTACAGGTGGACTTGGATCATAATATTATAAACTTGTACCAGAGGCTGAAATGAGACTTGGTATCATAAGGGAGGATTTTATGATTTATAGTGAAGATGGTTCCCCAATGGGTACTGAACCACAGAATGAGGAGATAACTATAGATTCGCTGGCCCAAGTTTTTTCCGTCATCAATGGTATGTTCTGTGTTTATGATGCCAAAGGTCAAATAATATATATGAATCGCAAATTTCAAGAGTTGCTGGGGTATTCAGACGAGAATCTCCGCTCGATGAATATCAGCAATATTGCGCTTGAACGCCATAAAAAAAGGATTCGAGACAGGATAAAGTCACAGGTAGAGGAAGGCGAGGAACGCCATTGGGAAATGCCCGTACGCGGGCGCGAAAATAAAGAATTCTTCATAATCTGCAAAACCTCCCCTTTCTATCAACAGGGAAAAATTGTTGGAGAGATATTACTGGTCGAAGACATTACCGAAAGAAAGAAAGCCGAGGCGGAGTTAAGAGAGTCTCAGCGCCGTATGGCTGATATCATCGAGTCTTTGCCGGATGCAACCCTGGTAATCGATAAAGCGGGCCAGGTCTTGTATTGGAACCGGGAGATGGTGGAGTTGACCGGCTTCCCCGCTTCAAGTATGGTGGGCCGGGACAATTATGAGTACGCCGTGCCTTTCTACGGAACCCGGCGGCCAATCCTGCTGGATATGATAGTTGACGATACCATCAGCTTCGATAATCAGTATGTATATGTACACCGGGATGGCGACGTCCTTTATACCGAAACCAAAATCGGCCAACTTAAGGGAAAACCCAGGATCCTATGGGGCAGGGCGGCCCCGTTGTACAACACCAAGGGCGAAATAGTAGGAGCGATTGAATCTATACGCGATATTACAGAACGCAAGCAAGCGGAAGAGGATCTGCTGAAAAGCCATGAGAAATTGGAAGCTATCTTCAGTGGAACAGTCAATGCCTTGGCGGTCACAACCGAAAAGAGAGACCAGTATACGGCTGGCCATCAGCACCGGGTGGCGGCACTGGCCTGTGGAATAGCCCGGGAAATGGGACTTCCCGACAAAACTATCGACGATATCAGGATCGCTGGAACCTTGCATGACATCGGCAAGCTTTACGTCCCGCTCGATATTTTAAGCCAACCGGGGAGACTTACTGAGATCGAGTACCTCTTTATCAAAACCCATCCAACCGCTGGTTATGACATACTTAAGAGCATTCCTTTCGATGCGCCCATCGCGGAAATAATAATGCAGCATCATGAACGGATCGATGGGACCGGCTATCCCAAGGGACTGAAGGGCGACGAGATTCTCCTGCCCGCCCGGATAATAGCGGTTGCCGACGTTTTTGAGGCTATGGCTTCCCATCGTCCCTACCGGGCTTCTCTGGGTGTCGATAGAGCTTTGGACGAAATTGAGAAAAACGCCGGCCGCCTTTATGATCAGAAGGTTGTAGAAGCTTGTGTGAGGCTGGTCAAAGAGAAAAAGATGGAATCGATCTTTTTATAAGCGCTATGGATCTGACCGCTTGACTCCGATTAAATCAAGCTAATACCTGGTTTCTCTCTTATCCCGTCACTTGCGGACTTTAGAACCACCGCAACTTTACGATCGGCTTAAACAGGCAATCCTTGGGGTTAAACACTTTGTCTGACGAACGCGAGGGAAAACGATGGCTGCAGATAATACTTCTCCGGGTACTCCTTCCGACCCCAACCATGATGATGTAAATATAGAGCGGATAATTGCTGTACTTGAACAGATCAATGGATTATTTTGTGCTTACGATATTCAGGGACAGTTTATTTTTATGACTATGAAATTGAGAACCTTGTTAGGTTATCAAGACCAGGATATTACCGGCTTTAATATTGCCGATCTCACTGTTGAGCGCCAAAGAAAACGGGTTAAAGAAGGAATTCAATCCCGTACGGCAACAAAACAAGAGGGTAGTTGGGAGTTTTCCATCCTCAGCCCGAGTGGTCAGACGTTTCATGTAACTGCAAATACTTCTCCCCTTTACCAGCAACATCGAGTAGTGGGAGAAATAATGCTGTTTGAGGATATTACTGAGCGGAAACAGGCCGAAGGTGAGCTCAGGGAATCGCGGCGGCAGCTGGCCGATATTATCGAATCGCTTCCTGATGCTACGGCAGTGGTTGATCGCGGCGGCCGGATTTTATATTGGAACCGGGCAATGGTGGAAATGACTGGTTATGCCGCGGCTGATATGGTTGGCAAAGGGAATCATGAATACACCGTACCATTTTACGGGAAGAGACGGGCGGCATTACTTGACTATGTATTGGACCCCGCCACGAATATTGACAAGGAATATAGCTATATCAAACGCGAAGGTGATGTTTGGTATATTGAAGCCAAAACAGACCAACTTAAAGGCCGGGAAGCCTATATATGGGCTCGTGCTACACCTTTATTCAATACCAGGGGCGAGGTGGTAGGAGCGGTTGAAACCGTCCGGGATATTACCGAACGCAAAAGGGCGGAAGAGGATTTGATCAGGAGTCACGAAAGATTGGAAGCCATCTTCAGTGGAACAGTCAATGCCTTGGCGGTCACAACCGAAAAGAGAGACCAGTATACGGCGGGCCATCAGCACCGGGTGGCTGCACTGGCCTGTGGAATAGCCCGGGAAATGAGACTTCCTGACAAAACTATCGATGATATCAGGATCGCTGGGACCTTACACGATATCGGCAAGCTTTACGTCCCGCTCGATATTTTAAGCCAACCGGGAAAACTTACCGATATCGAGTACCTCTTTATCAAAACCCATCCAACCGCTGGTTATGACATACTCAAGAGCATTCCTTTCGATGCGCCCATCGCTGAAATAATAATGCAGCATCATGAGAGGATGGATGGTTCCGGATACCCGAGGGGTTTAAAGGAAGAGGAAATTCTCCTGCCCGCCCGGATAATAGCTGTTGCCGACGTTTTTGAGGCTATGGCTTCCCATCGTCCCTACCGGGCTTCTCTGGGTGTCGATAGAGCACTGGACGAAATTGAGAAAAACGCCGGCCGCCTTTACGACCGGGATGTGGCGGATGCTTGTATCCGCTTGGTCAGGAAAAAGGACTTCGAGGCTATATTTGAGGATAAATGATGGACTGGCGGTGATAATCAGGGGTTGCGCCAGTACCTCCGGTCCAGGCTGCGGTACTGGATGGCTTCGGCCACATGCTCAACCTGGATTTTTTCACTTGCTTCAAGATCAGCAATGGTGCGCGCTACCTTGACTATCCGATCGTAGGATCTGGCGCTCATACCGAATTTTTCGAAAGCCTGTTTTAGGATCTGCCTTGAGTTACGGTCCAAATGGCAAAAGGCCCTCACCGCGCTGGGGTCCATACGGGAATTGAAAGAGAAGGGATATCCGGAGAAACGCCGGTCCTGGAGTTCCCGGGCCTGCCCGATTTCAGCCCTCATACACCCAGACCCATAGCTGATACGGTTGTCCGTTAAATCCTCATATTTGACCCGCGGCACTTCTACGTGCAAATCCATCCGGTCCAGTAAGGGTCCGGATATACGGCTCAGGTACCTGTGGATTTGCAGAGGCGTGCAGCGGCACTCCAGGTCCGAGCCATAGTTGCCGCATGGGCATGGGTTCATGCTGGCGATAAGTGCAAAATCAGCCGGGTAGGTGACGGTCGATTGGGCCCGGGCGATGGTGACCACCTTATCCTCCAGCGGTTGCCGCAAGGCTTCCAGCAAGTCACGGCTGAATTCAGGCATTTCGTCCAGGAACAGAACCCCATTCTGGGCCAAGCTTATCTCTCCGGGGCGCGGGATGCGCCCACCTCCGATGACGCTGGCGGCCGAGGCATTTTTGTGCGGGGTGCGGAAGGGCCGGGTAGTTATTAGGGGATTGCTGCTGTCCAATAGATTAGCCACCGAATAGATACGGGTGGTCTCCAATACTTCCTGGCGGGTCATTGATGGCATTATACCTGGCATACGGCGGGCCAGCATAGTTTTACCACCCCCCGGGGGGCCGATCAACAGTACATTATGGAGACCGGCGGCGGCGATCTGCAGAGCCCGCTTGGCATTTTCCTGTCCCTTGACCTCGGCGAAATCAGGTTGGTTCACGGGGCCGGCCTGCCCGTCATAATTAGTGCCCATGGTTACCGGTCTGAGCGGCTGGTTTTCATTAAGGAATGTGCCTATGTCCCGGAGGTGCGATACTTGAAACGAGGACACCTCGTGGACCATGGCTGCTTCCAGGCTGTTTCCCTCCGGTACCATCAGGCAGGATTGAGGGTACGAGGCCTGCAATTCCAGGGCCATGGGGAGGATTCCGGGAACAGCTTTCACTGTCCCGTCAAGAGAAAGCTCCCCAGCCAGGAAGAAGGTGTCGGGCAGACCGGAACTCAGCTGACCGGTGGCGATCAATATGCCCACCGCCATGGCCAGGTCGAAATGGCTGCCTTCTTTTTTGAAATCAGCCGGAGCCAGGTTAACGATGATTTTACGGTTGGGGAAATCGAACCCCGAATTCTTAATGGCCGCTCTGGTCCTCTCCCGCGCTTCCTTAATAGCTGCGGATGCCAGGCCCACGATCTCAAAAGCCGGCAGGCCGTTCTGGATGTCCACTTCCACCTGGACCGCCTTGGCTTCAATGCCGGTGAGTACCATTGTATTTACGACAGATAACATAATAAAGAACTCCTGGAATCAGAATAATACAATATTCTCCAAAAATTGTAAATCCCCTGCTGGATTATTCAAATCAACCGCTAATGCCTGAAATGGAAGAAAAGTAAGCTAAATACATTGCCATTCCGAATGCAATAAAGGTACAATCTAGCTGACAGCAAAGGAAGGCAGTTTGGTATATGTAAGGAGGTTCGTATGTTAAATCTGGGACCCTGGGAAGTGGGGCTGATCCTTTTGGTTGCACTGATAGTGGTGGGGCCGGGGAAATTGCCGGAGGTGGCTAAATCGATAGGAAAAGGAATGAACGAGTTCAAAAAGGTTACCGCCGGCTATAAAAAAGATTTTCAAGAAGCCATCAATAGTATAGAAGAAACCGTCAAGGAAACTGACAAGGGCGAAAAAACCGCCCCACCGGCCGGCAGCATCGCTGAGACGGCCCAGGGGTTCGATCAAGTGGTCCAAGGGACGGAAGATCCGGAACCAGGCCCTTTACACTAATAACAGCCGGTCGGGCCTACCTAAAAAATTTGGTGACAGCAATATTACAAAATGGTACGATACTAGAGGTTCAATAAATAAGCTAATAGACTCTTATCCAGAGTGGTGGAGGGACGGGCCCGATGAAACCCGGCAACCGACTGCAACGTACGGTGCCAAATCCTGCAGGAACTTTTCCTGAAAGATAAGAGGGGATAAAACATAAAGCCCTCTTTTGATGTAAGAGGGCTTTTCATATATCACGGCGATGGGAGAGAAGAGTATGATTAAAGATCTTGAAGGTATTTTGCGGGAAAGGATTCTGGTGCTTGACGGAGCCATGGGGACCATGCTCCAGCAAAGAGGCATGATGCCGGGTCAGTGCCCGGAGCTGTTCGGGGTTGAACATCCTGGAGTTCTGCAGGAGATTCACCAACAATATGTGGAAGCCGGGGCGGACATAATCGAAACCAATACATTCGGAGCCAACCGTTTTAAACTGGCCGAATATGGCTTGGAGGATAAAGTCGAGGAGATTAACGGTGAAGCGGTCAGGTTGGCCCGGGCGGCAGCCAAGAACAGGGCCCTGGTGGCTGGCTGCATAGGCCCGACCGGGCGCCTGCTGCGGCCTATGGGCAATGTGGATTTCGATGATCTATATGAAGTGTTTGCCCGGCAGGCGGCGGCCCTGGAGAGGGCCGGGGCTGACCTGATCTCCATCGAGACCATGACCGATATTGGAGAGATGCGGGCGGCTTTGATTGCAGCCAAACAGGTCAGCCGCCTGCCGGTAATCGCCCATCTGACCTTTGAACCCGGGGGCAGGACCATGACCGGAACCGATCCGCTGACGGCCGTGGTGATCCTGGATGCCTTGCAGCCTCTGGCCATGGGGGCCAATTGCTCGGGAGGAGCGTTGGATCTGTTGCCGGTTATCGAAGTGATGGCCAGGCAAACCAGGGGTTTTGTGTCGGTGGAACCCAATGCCGGCCTGCCACGCCTGGTAGGGGACCAAACCATCTTTCCCGCTCATCCTGAGGAGATGGCCGAACATGCCTTGCGTCTGAAAGATGCCGGTGCTAACCTTATCGGTGGTTGCTGCGGTACCACCCCCCAGCACATCCAAGCCATCGCTGCCGTCCTGAAGGGCATGCCGGCCGCGCGCCGGGAGGCCAGGAGATACAGGGGATTCGCCTCCCGCACCCGGGCCTTGTTCATCGGTCTCGACCAGCCCCTGGCAGTGATCGGAGAGAGGATCAATCCTACCGCGAGAAAAAAGCTGGCCGCCGATATCAAAGAGGGTAAGATGCAGTTGGTGGTTGCAGAGGCCAAACGCCAAGCCGGAATAGCATCGATGCTGGATGTCAATATGGGGGTTCCCGGAATCGACGAGCCGGCGGCTATGGGACAGGCGGTGGCTGCCATACAAGCTGCGGTGGATATACCATTGTCATTGGATTCCACCAATCAAAGAGCAATTGAAGAGGGATTGAAGAGTTTCGTAGGCCGGGCCTTGATAAATTCCACCACTGGTGAAGACAAGAGCCTGGATGCAGTGTTGCCGCTGGCCAAGAAGTATGGAGCAGCCATTTTAGGATTATGCCTCGATGAAAATGGTATCCCCGAATCGGCGGAAGGACGCTTGGAAGTGGCTCGCAAGATCTTCCGGCGGGCCAAAGAATATGGTCTGCGTGATGAAGATATATTCCTGGATTGCCTGGTGAAGACCGCCAGCGCTGAGCAGATGCAGGTAATGGAAACACTGTCAGCCCTGCGGCAGGCTAAGGAAGAATTGGGAGCAGGGACAGTATTGGGTATCAGTAACGTTTCTCACGGGCTTCCCGCCCGGGACATATTGAACTCGACTTTCCTGGCGATGGCCTGGTCTGCCGGACTTGATTTGCCCATTTTGAATCCCTTCGACCAAAGGATGATGGATGTGACCCGGGCGGCTGCGGTATTAATGAACCGGGATCTGCATTGCGCCGCATTTATCGGTCATTATAAGGATTACCATTCCAGCCCCTTGCCGGCGGGTGCACTGCGCGACCCAATTTGCGAGCGTTGCAACATTCCCGACCAGATCAGGGAAAAGGGAATCGGAACCACCAGGATGGCAGCGGGGCAGCCGGGAGCGGAGGCTTCCGGGGGAGACGACGTAACAGCTCGTATCCAGAGGGCGGTGCTGGAAGGCAATAAGGCCATAATGGATGATTTAATCGGCGAAGCGCTGCAGAAGGGGATGCCGGCCCTGGATATAGTTAATCTGGCCTTGATACCAGGGATTGAAAGGGCCGGGGAGTTATACGAACAGAAGAAGTATTTCCTGCCCCAGCTCATGACCGCAGCTGAAGCGATGAAAAAGGCCTTTGCATTTATAAAGCCACTCCTGTCCAAGGACTCATCATCCCCGCACAATGGTACTATAATCATGGCAACGGTTGAGGGTGATATTCACGACATTGGCAAGAACATAGTCATAGTAATGTTGGAGAACTACGGATTCAAGGTGATCGATTTGGGCAAAGACGTACCAGCCGACACCATATTGGCCGCAGCTCGGCAGGAAGATGCCGACATCATCGGCTTGAGCGCTCTGATGACCACCACCATGCCTCGAATGCAGGAAGTGATAGAAGGAGTGAAAAACTTGAACTTAAAGTCAAGGGTGATGGTCGGGGGAGCGGTTTTAAACCAGGAGTATGCCGATAAGATAGGAGCGAATGCCTATTCAGCCGATGCCCGGGCGGCTGTGAAGACAGCCCAGCAGCTGATGAGGTTATTTATAAGTTAGGAGGGTCAAGCGATGGCAGTTAAAAAAACCTATGAGGAGATCAATGAAAAGATAAGGCGCGGGGAAGCGGTGGTGGTGACCGCTGAAGAGGTCATCGACGTGGTGGCGGAAAAGGGATACGCCCAGGCGGCCAGAGATATCGATGTAGTCACCACCGGCACGTTCGGCCCCATGTGTTCGTCGGGGGCATTCATAAACTTTGGTCACTCCAATCCCCGCATAAAAATGAAAAAGGTATGGTTGAACGGGGTGGAAGCCTACGCCGGCATTGCTGCTGTAGATGCTTACGTGGGTGCCGCCCAGCTGCCCGAAAATGATCCGGAGAATAAAGTATTCCCCGGCCGGTTTACTTATGGCGGAGGACATCTCATCCATGATCTGGTGGCTGGAAAAGAGATTAGACTGGAAGCCATCGGGTATGGCACCGATTGTTACCCCAACCACAGAGTGGAAGCCACCATTACCATCCACGACGTCAATGATGCTTTTTTGTTCAATCCCCGCAACGCCTATCAAAATTACAATTGTGCCATCAATCTGGGGGAAAGGGTGATCTACACCTACATGGGGATCCTTAAACCAAAGGTGGGCAACGCCAGTTATTCCAGTGCCGGCCAATTGAGCCCATTGCTGAATGATCCGTATTACCGTACTATAGGGATCGGTACTCGGATATTCCTGGGCGGCGGGATTGGTTATGTGGCCTGGAACGGTACCCAGCACCACCCCAATGTGCCGAGAGGGGAGAACGGTGTGCCTCTCTCCGGAGCAGGCACCCTGGCCTTGATAGGGGATCTCAAGCAAATGGATCCCAATTGGCTGGTAGGTTTAAGTTTCATAGGTTATGGCGCGACAATGGCGGTGGGCGTCGGTATCCCCATACCGATCCTGGATGAAGAGATGCTCCGCTTCACGGCGGTCAAGGACGAAGACATATACTGCCCGATAGTGGATTATAATGAGGGGTATCCATATTGCAAGCCTATGGATCTGGGCCGGGTCAATTATAAGGACCTTAAAGCCGGCAAGATAATAATCGACGGGAAAACGGTGGTTACCACACCACAGTCAAGCTACCCCCGGGCCCGCCAGATCGCTCAGATACTTAAGGACTGGATACAGAAGGGCCAGTTCCAATTGACTCAACCGGTGGCCAGTATACCCTCAGCCGATGCTGATATCGTATTTAAGTCAATCCCCACCAAGAAACCGGGCAGTGACGACTCGGACATCGAGAAGAGGAGGTAATATCCGATGAAGAATAAGCTGGTTTGCTATTTCTCCGCCGCTCAATCCGAGCAGCCGATAATATATAGATTGGTTAAAGATTACGATCTGATCATCAATATCCTGAAGGCGGACATCAATCCCCAAAAGGAGGGCTTTCTCGTCCTGGAACTGGAGGGTGACAAAAGCAGCTATGACCAGGGAGTGGCTTTTCTCAAAAATCTGGGGGTAGTTGTAGAGCCGTTGAGTGAGACCGTGGTATGGCAACCATCGGTTTGTATCCAATGCGGGGCTTGTGCATCCTTTTGCCCCACCGAAGCCCTATATATAGAACGCAGCAGCATGGAGGTCTCCTTTGATAATTCAAAATGTGTCGTATGTGGCATGTGTCTGGACTGCTGCCCCACCAGAGCGATAAAGCTCCATTTCGAAATTAAAGAGGCTGTATAGGAAGGAAATCATGAGTAGCGGGAAAGGCTATGTGGACCGTAGTTACAGAACTCTGCACTCCGGATCCGATCTGCGTTATTTCCGGGTGGGGATTAAAGAAACCGACTTGGCCATCGGGGTTGACAATGACAGTTATGATGATGGTCTGATTGGGTTGTGCGAAAAGGAAGCAAGAAGGCTTAGGAGCGGCCTGGAGGCCTACATCGACATCCACCCGGAATTCCGAAGTTCACTGGCACCCCTGGACCTGTTGCCGGGTGCGCCTCCGCTGGTAGTATCGATGGCCCAGGCGGGATGGCAAGCCGGGGTTGGCCCCATGGCAGCCGTGGCGGGGGCTCTTGCCGAAGCGGTAGGACTCACTTTGAAAAAGAGGGTCAAGGAGGTAATTGTAGAGAACGGTGGAGATATTTACGTAGACTCCTCCAAACCGCGGCTGGTTTCAGTTTTCGCCGGCCAGTCGTCATTCAGCCACCGGATAGCCCTCCGTATCCTCCCCGGTGAATGTCCATTGGGGATATGCACCTCCTCCGGGACGGTGGGGCCCAGCCTTAGCTTCGGTCGGGCTGATGCGGTAGTGATAAAAGGCCGGGACACGGCCTTGGTCGATGCGGTGGCCACCGGGGCGGCCAACCGGATACAGACCAAAGATGATTTTGGGCTGGCGATCGAATATGTGCAAAAGATACCTGGAATTACCGGGATATTGGCGGTAGTGGGTGAACACCTGGCTGCCTGGGGGGATATCGAGTTGGTGCCTCTTTAGCCAAATGCGGCGACCATACTGATTTTGAAGTAAGGCATTATTCATTTTGGGAAATGGAGGTATATCGATGTCAGGACACAACAAATGGTCGACCATCAAGCATAAAAAGGCCCGTACCGATGAAAAGAAGGGCAAAGAATATACCAAGATAGCCAAGGAGATAATTATCGCCGTGCGCTCTGGAGGCGGCGATCCGGAAAGTAATTCCAAACTCAAGCTGGCCATTCAGAATGCCAAGGCTATCAATATGCCCAATGACAACATAATGAGGGCGATAAAGAGAGGCACCGGGGAACTGGACAGCGACGCCATCGAAGAACTCACTTATGAAGGGTATGCCCCCGGAGGGGTGGCGGTCATGTTGGCCGTTGCCACGGATAATCGTAATCGCACCGCCGCTGATATCCGCCATCTATTCGCCAAATATAATGGCAACCTGGGGGAAACCGGCTGTGTATCCTATATGTTTGAAAGGGTCGGCCTCTTATCGGTGAACCGTGAAAATCTAAACGTAGATGCAGATGAGTTCATGATGCTAGCCTTGGATGCCGGAGCCGATGATATCCGGGAGGAAGATGACGTAATCGAGGTGGTGACTTCCCCGGACAGTTTCATGGCGGTCAAGGAAGCCCTGGAAACGGAGGTCAAGCTGGATGAAGCTGACATCATCATGATGCCCAACAATACCGTGGATATTAGTGATGAGACTCTGGCAGCCAAGGTTTTGAAGCTCATCGATGTGCTGGAAGACCATGATGATGTCCAAAATGTTTATGCCAACTTCAACATCCCGGATGAGATATTGGAAAAAATGATGTAAAATCACCCAGTCTTCTTAGGTGAGATCGCTGATTCCGGGCAAAGCAGGCAACGGTAAAGAGATAAGTGGGGGATGGGGCGGTTAAAGTGCGTGATAATCGAATGGAGAGGGACCATCGCAGGGATAGGGCACTTGGCAACAGCATGCTCCGCTATGCGGTTGCCGCCATCGCCATAATCGTTGTGGTGGTAGGCGTGAATCATTTGTGGGCATTTGACGGTGGCGGTCAATTCCGGGAAAAGGTCGCTTTACTGGAAAAAACGTCCTTGGCCCGGCCGGAACTGGAATTAGAGATCAGTCAGTCAGGTGGAAATATCAACTCCAGGTATACGGTGTTTTTCTCTGTATGCGACACCAAAGGCCGGGCATTGGTGGGGAGTGCCCAGGGTGACACCCTCAAGTCCGCCTGGGATGATGCTGCACAAGCAACCCAAAGGATTGTAACTTCCCGAAAATACGACCCTGTTTGGGTCAAAGCCGACATCGTCAAAGATGCAGAGATAATCAGGCGGGAGGATATTGGTAAAAGGGTCCGGAATTTATATGAGAATTATTTCCGGAAGGGGATAGCCTTCGACGTAAATTTCGATATGGCGCTCCTCGAAGCAGAGGTCAACGGCAACAAAATAATCGATTATGATAAAGATGACATCGATCTCAAGGCCTTGAACAAATATCTTGTGAATAGTGATAGACAGCCGTTGGAGGGAATCCCTAAGGATCTGGTACTTTTTACTTGCAGGGGATATTTCTGTGATGAGGATAATGCCGTTTATGAGTTGTATGCGGAGGACCAGGACTATGGTCGCCGGATAATCGAATCGGTAGATAAAAATGTAGTCACGGGCATGATCGATTCAGCATCACGGTTCTTGGTAAACTGTGTGCAGGAAGACGGCAATTTTATTTACGGCTACTATCCCACTTATGACAATGAGATCGACAACTATAATATTTTACGGCATGCCGGAACTATATGGAGTCTGATATCGCTATACAAGACTACCGGAGACGATACCCTGCTGCCGAAGATCGAAAGTACCATCAACTATCTGGTGAACGGTTATATTGAGTATCCCGATGAAGATACCGCCTATGTAGTCGAGCGCAAGGCGGATGAAATCAAATTGGGTGGTAATGGTATAACTCTGGTCATGTTGATAGATTATATGCAGCAATTCAACACAGACCGGTATAAGGATTTGGCCATCAAGCTGGGAAACGGTATACTGGCCATGCAAAATCCCGACACCGGCGAGTATTATCACGTTCTCAATTCTGAAGACTATTCCTTGAAGGATGAAGACCGGACCGTATATTACGATGGGGAGGCCACCTTTGCGCTGGCCAAATTATATGGCCTGACCCGGGAGAAGAAATACCTTGATGGAGCAACCAAGGCGGCAGATTACTTTATCGCCAATGACTATACGCAGTACAGAGATCATTGGGTGGCATATTCGATGAACGAGATAACCAAATATGTGCCCAAGGAACGTTATTATGCTTTTGCCCTCCAAAACGCCAACGATAACCTGGATGTGATATACAAGAAGGCCAGGTCGACCCCAACCTATCTGGAACTATTGATGGCTACCTTCGCGACCTATGACAGGATCAAGCAAGAACATATCGCGGTGGGGTATATGGAACAATTCAACGAGAAATATTTTATCGATACTATCTACCAGCGGGCCAGACATCAGTTAAATGGCTACATGTTTGCCGAATACGCCATGTATTTCAAGAATCCAGCCAGAATCCGGAACACTTTCTATGTGCGTGACGATGGATTCAGAATCAGGATAGATGATATTCAGCACTTTATTGGCGGCTATTATGCATACAACAACAATTACGAGAAACTGGAGGCCTATCGGCTGGAGCTGGCTGAATCCCAATAGGAGAAGATGTCCGCCGAGGTTCTCCGGCTCTAATGGACTAAAGGCCGGGCAGATATTACTTCTGCCTGGTTTTTGATCTTTTTATGATCAGGTTCATGACCGCCACCATCATCTCTTCAGGATAGTAACTCAAGCCATCTTTGATATATTGCTCATACAATCGGGAGGTCAGTTCATCTTCGCTTAGGCCCGACTGCAACTGCTCAACTACCCATCCAGCCACCTTCTCGGCTGAATCGAGCGACCTCTGGTAAAGCTTCCCCACCTCATCATCCCTGGCCACATCACCGTGAGCTCCTCCCAGAACCTTGGTCGGATAGGTCATGAGTCTTTTGATCGTATCTACATAAAGATCATATCCCTGAAAAAATATGGGAGGCATCACCTCGGTGCTGGCTACGAATCCAACCGCATCCGATACCAGCATCACCTGATCATGGGGAATATAGGCGGCTATCGAACAGGCGCTGTGACCCGGCGCGTCCAATATCTCAATGGTCAGGCCGGGTTCTATTTCCAGTACATCTCCCTGACCCACCACGCGATCCACATCGATCCGGTCAATTTCCCCGAGGTCGGGCAGTTTATCTATCAATCCCTTTTCCAGGTAAGTGTAGGATACCCGGGCGTCGTTGCGGAAATGTTCGGTTACGATGTCCTCGCGCGCCAGTGTTTTCTGAGTACTGGCGCTGGCTACCACTTTAGCCTCGGGGAACAAGCCTTTAAGAGTGGGGATCCCGCATACGTGGTCAAAATGGGAATGGAGGGCGATTATAAATTCGACTCTGGGCTTGTTCTCCATTTGCTCCCACTGTTCCGCGAAAATCTGGGCCCCGGCTCTGGTTCCGCACTCCACCAACGCCGCCTGGTGACGGCCTACCAGGTAGAAGTTGAAATAGCCATTGCCCAACAACTTTACGTTTTCACTCAGTTGAATCATTGCGTACACCTCACTTCCTCAGATTAAGTAGTTCTTGCCTCCCTACGGTCCTGACTCCGAAGCATAGGACCGTCCTTTATGCCATGATAGCATAACCTGGATACCCATGGCTTGCCCAAAAAAGAAGGGTGGCATTTTTTTCTATTTGATCGCCATACACGTATAAAGGGGAGTAAAAGCGGAGAAAATAGGCAGCAGAGGTGATAGAGGTGAATAAAAGGGTTGTCGCCCTGGTGCTGGGGATAAGTATTTTGGCCGGACTGGCGACAGGATATTACTTCAAGGGTGTTTCACCGCGAATTCTGGGGTCCGGACAGCAGAAGCCGGCTGTGAATACCAGCAATGTGGAGGTCAGGGTCGACGCTGAAACCCCGGTAATTCTTGAAAAGGAGTATCTGCGTTCTCATAAGGTCATTATATCCGAATTTGAGAACCGTTTCGATATAATCGGATTTACCTTGGACGAGGTACGCAGTCGGTATTCTGCCGAGAATGGCTTCTTCATCAAATTTGCCGACGGCAGTCTGGTTATCCGCCAGACCATCGACGACTGGACTCCGGAGGATAAGGTCAAGTGCCGTCTAAAAGAATACCAGAGCATGGTAGCCATCTACATAGGTCCCGATGCGGAGCACGACACTTTAATGAAAGTCACCGCCATAAGGTCTGCCGGTCTCCCGGTCAATATCCGGGAAGCCATCCAAAAGGGAGAATATGAATTCCAAAACGAAGCCGAAGTGAACGACGCCCTGGAGAACCTGGACGAATACCTTTAACCCGGCCCCCGGTAAGTGCCGGGTTTATTATAAAAGGATAAGGTTCTGCGGAACCTTATCCTTTTTGTGGTTTAAACATAGCCCCTTCCGTTTATTTGCAGTATCATAATAGTTGTGAAATCCTCGAATTTCTTATTGGAGTAAACATATATGCTGGTATTGGGTATCGATCCGGGTACGGCCACTACCGGTTTTGGATTGGTCCAGGGCGATTATGGCCAGGAAAAGCTGGTTGACTACGGGGTTATCAAGACCTCCCCGGCCATGGGTATGCCCCAGCGATTGGCTCAGATCAACCGGGAATACAGCCAATTGCTGCTCGATTACCGACCAGACGCAGTGGCCATCGAACAGATCTTCCATCATAAAAATGCCAAGACCGTCATAAGTGTGGCCCAGAGCCGCGGCGTCCTCATAATGGCAACCGCGTTGCGGGAGATAGAGGTGGCTGAATATACACCTTTGCAGGTTAAGCAAGCAGTAACCGGATTCGGTAACGCGGACAAAAAACAGATCCAGGTCATGATTCAGAAAATATTGAAATTAGAGGATATCCCCCGCCCTGACGATGCCGCCGACGCATTAGCCATCGCTATCTGCCACCTTCACTCCTATCGGTGGATTAATGCCGGCAAGAATGGGGGTTTACGGTGATCGCATTTCTACGCGGGATACTGGCCCAGGCCAAACAAGAAACAATAACCGTCGAGGTCAGCGGGATCGGCTATGAGATCGGGATGCACAGCCGGGCAGTCAGCCTGTTGCCGCCGGTGGGTTCGCCTCTGGTCGTATTTACCTATCTGCAGGTACTGGATAATGACCTTAAACTGTTCGGTTTTTTGAACCAGGAAGAGTTGGATTTATTTAAACTGTTGCTGGGTGTATCCGGTTTGGGTGCCAAAAGCGCATTGAACATACTGGCGGCGCTTAAACCGGACGAATTTTATCAGACCGTGGTCAGCGCTGACGAAAAAAGGCTGCAGGGAGTTCCCGGCATAGGTAAGAAGACCGCCCAGCGGTTGGTGTTTGAACTCAAAGATAAAGTGGGCAAGGGTCTGGGCTTGGTATTGCCGACCGCCGAAGAAGCAACTCCGCTGGAAGACCTGATGGAGGCCCTGGAAACGTTGGGGTATCAACGGGCGGAAATATTCCCCTTGGTGATGAAAATGAAATCGCAGGGCGAGCTGAGCAGCAGGGTGGAAGACAATATCAAACAGGTGCTGCGCCGTCAGGCCCAACAGATTAAGAAATAGGGAGAGAGATGTTTTGCAGGAACAACGCTTGTTGTCGGCCCAGGCCATAGGCGATGAAGACAGCATCGATGTTGCTTTAAGACCGGTACGTCTTATCGATTATATCGGGCAGGAAAAAGTCAAAAGCAACCTGGCGGTGTTTATCGCCGCCGCCCGGACCCGAAAACAGAGCCTCGACCATGTACTGTTAAGCGGCCCCCCGGGGTTGGGCAAGACTACCCTGGCTACCATCATATCCCAGGAGATGGGCAGTTCGATCCGGAGGACGTCCGGTCCTGCCATCGAAAGGCCCGGTGACCTGGCTGCGATTCTCACCAATCTGGAACCGGGCGATATTCTCTTCATCGATGAGATACACCGGATGAACCGGAGCATCGAGGAGATTATGTACCCGGCGATGGAGGACTTCTGCATAGATATCGTGATCGGCAAAGGCCCCGCGGCCCGGACCCTGCAGATAGACTTGCCCCCATTCACCCTGGTGGGCGCAACTACCAGACCGGGGTTGCTCAGTTCGCCGCTGCGGGATCGTTTTGGGATAACTTTCCGACTGGATTTTTACGGCGAGCTGGAATTGGCCCAGATAATTACCCGGGCCGCGGCCATTTTGGGAATTCAAATCGATGCCGGAGGAGCTGCCGAGATAGCCCGCTGTTCGAGAGGCACCCCCAGGGTGGCCAATCGCTTGCTGAAAAGGGTGGGCGATTTTGCTCTGGTTAAAGGCAGCGGCCGCATTAACCGGGAATCAGCCCTCCAGTCCCTGGAAATGCTGGAGATAGACAGCCACGGTTTGGACATGGTGGACCGGATGATACTGGAAGCTATAATAATCAAATTCAACGGAGGCCCCGTGGGGCTGGAGACTTTAGCCGCCAGTGTTTCCGAGGAGACTGATACCTTAACCGATGTTTATGAGCCTTATCTGTTGAAATTGGGCCTCATCAACAAAACGCCGCGGGGGCGGATGGCGACCGCACGCGCTTACGGTTTGATGGGACTGGCCCCCGCGAAAACGCTGGCCGAACCATCACTCTTCGAGGAAGGCAGCCAATAGGGATGTTGGGGCCCTGCTGTCAGCGGTGAACTGGTCGATTAATTACGGATGTGATATTGATGGCCCGGGTATTATTACATATTTGCTGCGGACCCTGCGCAAGTTACCCGGTTCCTGCCCTGCGGGAAGAAGGTCTGGAAACGGTGGGTTATTTTTTTAATCCCAATATTCATCCTTACAACGAATGGCGGCAGCGCCGGCAGGCTCTTGAAATATATGCTGACGCCGTCGATCTCAAGGTAATTTATGATGATAAATACAATCCCCGCGATTATTTTCAGAGGGTCACCTACCGGGAAAGCCATCGCTGTCTGATCTGCTATCAGATGAGACTGCAGCAGGCAGCCCATATCGCCAGGCGGGGACACTTTGATTACTTCACCACCACCTTGCTGGTCAGCAAGCACCAGAAGCATGAGGCCATCAGGGAGTTAGGTGAAGCCATAGGGACCGAGTACGGGGTACCTTTTCTTTATCGGGATTTCCGGGTAGGTTTCAAACAAACTGGAGAAACGGCCCGCTCCATGGGTTTGTACCGGCAGCAATATTGCGGGTGCCTGTATAGCGAAGTTGAACGGTATGCCCCGGCCGAGGTGCGTCGTTTGCTGAAGTGATGTCATTGGCAAGCCACGGGGAATAATCCGGACATCAAACCGGGACGAGGGATCACCGATACCGATGAATGATTTTCCAGTTACCGATTCAATATATAGCATAGATACCTACCGATATGACCTGCCCCCGGAGATGATTGCCCAATACCCGGCCGAACCCCGGGACAGTTCAAGGCTTCTGGTCCTGGACCGGAACACCGGCCGTCTGCAGGACCGGGTTTTTAATGAAGTCAAATATCTGCTGGCGGCCGGGGATATTTTGGTGCTCAATCGGACCAGGGTCATCCCCGCCCGTTTATGGGGGGTAAAGGATACCGGGGCACATATCGAGATTTTGTTGCTGGCCCGAAAAGAAGGATGCTGGGAAGCGCTAGTCAAACCTGCCCGGCGCATGAAGGTGGGCTCCATCGTCAGGTTCCCCGGCTTCGAAGATGTAGCCGCCGAAGTGGAGGCGGTACTAGAGGGAAACGGATGCCGCCTGCTGAGATTTCATAACTGCCCGGATATGACCAGTTTTTTGGAGCAGGCGGGGCAGGTACCCCTGCCTCCGTACATCGACCGCCCGGCGGAGCCGGATGACCTGGTAAATTACCAAACAGTCTATGCCCGTGAGCCGGGTTCGGCAGCAGCCCCCACGGCAGGTCTGCACTTTACCGCCGGTTTGCTGGAAGAGATCAGGGCCCGGGGCGTGCAGATCGTGACCGTGGTATTGCATGTGGGGTTGGGCACCTTCCGTCCGGTCAGCAGCCAGGATATAAGGGAACACCGGATGCATTGTGAAAGTTACTATGTATCCCCGGAGACCTCTGCCATCTTGAATAAGAACCGGGCCGGGGGCGCCAGGATTGTGGCGGTGGGCACTACCGTGGTAAGGACTTTGGAGTCGGTCTACAATGCTGAAGCCGGATTCCGCAGCGGCAGCGGGCAAACAGACATGTTTATATATCCCGGGTACAGGTTCAAAGCCATCGATGGCCTTATCACCAATTTTCATTTGCCCGGTTCCTCCCTATTGATGCTGGTGGGAGCTTTTGGGGGGTTGGATAATACCCTGGCGGCTTATCGGCATGCGGTGGAAGGAGGCTATAGGTTCTTCAGCTACGGTGATGCCATGTTGATAATCTAGATAATCTAAAATGAATCGGACTTTATTGGAGGAATAATTCTGGAGTTTCAGGTGATCAAAACGGAACGGTCCTGCCCGGCCCGTTTGGGACGACTCACCACCGGGCACGGAGTTTTCACCACCCCGATATTCATGCCGGTGGGCACCCAGGCTACGGTAAAGACTTTGGCCCCGGAAGAATTATACCGGATGGGGACCGGGATAATCCTGGCCAATACCTATCACCTGCACTTGCGGCCGGGTGAGGATATCATCGCGGCAGCTGGTGGATTGCACCGGTTTATGAATTGGAAGCGGGGATTGCTGACCGATAGCGGTGGTTTCCAGGTGTTTAGCCTGCAAGGTCTGCGCAAGATAGATGATAACGGGGTCTGGTTCAGTTCCCATATAGACGGATCACGTCATTACCTGACCCCTGATGGAGTAATCGATATTCAGCAGAAACTGGGTGCCGATATAGCCATGTGTTTCGACGAGTGTGCTCCCTATCCCTGCAGTTACGAAGAGGCGGAGAGGGCGGTGCGGCGCACCACGATGTGGGCGCAAAAATGTCAATCAGCCCACTCCCGGTCCGACCAGGCTCTTTTCGGTATTATCCAGGGGAGCGTATTTCCTGATCTGAGGGAGAGAAGCGCCCGCGCGATAACTGACCTCGACTTTCCCGGCTACGCAGTGGGGGGGTTGAGCGTCGGAGAATCCAAGCCATCCATGCAGGCCATGTTGGATGTGCTGGAACCGCTGCTGCCCCATGACAAGCCGCGTTATTTGATGGGGGTAGGGGCTCCGGAAGACCTGCTTGAAGGGGTGCGGCGGGGTATCGACATGTTCGACTGCGTGTTGCCGACCAGATTGGCTCGGCATGGTACCGCTTATACCCGCTATGGTAAGATAGTGGTCCGGAATGCAACATGGGCCCGGGATTTTGGGCCTTTGGACCCTACCTGTGATTGTTATGTATGCCGCAGCTATACCCGGGCCTATATAAGGCATTTGATCAAGGCCGAAGAGATGCTGGCTCATCGCTTGCTCAGTTATCACAATGTGCATTTCCTGCTAAAGATGATGGGTGATATACAAGAGGCTATAGCTTTAGACCAGTTGGAGGCCTACCGGAAGGGCTTCTATCAAGATTACAGGATTTAACAAGAGGATTTTGCCAATCATTGGCGAAAAAATATAAGGTTGTACTATAAGGAGGTATGAAATGGGAACACAAACTTGGCTTCCTACAGCCATCTACCTGGGCGTCTTCCTGGCCATCTTCTACGTTTTAATTATTATGCCGCGCCGGAAACAGGAAAAGAAGCATAAGGAGACCGTCGCCAGTCTCAAGCGCGGTGATAAGGTAGTGACCATCGGAGGGTTGAAGGGGGAGGTCGCCAAAGTCAAGGAAGAAACGTTGGTCCTTAAAGTCAACGACAATACCGAGATGGAGTTTTTGAAAAGAGCAGTAGCTTATAAAGAAGATGAAAAATAATGGTTACCCTGGACTCCGTAAAAGAGATAGTCAAAGCGGAGCAATGATGTCGTTTGCAATCTTACGCAGAATGGGGATGGAGCCAGAGGAAATATCAATTGTGGTATCGGCCATAGGTAATGTTTGGCCTTATTATCAACGAGGCCCAACTCCTATAGACCGGATCGGCAAAGTATTGGAAGGAGGATTGACTGGTGCGCAAGAATACCAGTATGGCGATAGTGGCGGCCATAGTTGTGGCCATAATAGGATTAGTTTATTTTACCTACCGGCCTATTTTAAACAATTTGCAATTGGGCTTGGATCTTAAGGGTGGTCTGCACGTAGTTCTGCAGGCCGAAGAGAAAGAAGGAGAAGCGGTAACCTCCGATACGATTCAAAAATCGATCGGGGTGCTGAGAAACCGGGTTGACAATCTGGGCGTCAAGGAACCCAGTATCTATCCCCAGGGCAATGACCGCATCGTGGTGGAGATAGCTGGTGTGGATGACCCGGAAGAAGCGGTCAATATAATCAAAAATACCGCCCAGTTGGAGTTCCAGGACGAAGAAGGCAATGTGCTGGTTACCGGCAAGGACCTTAAAAACGCCCAGGCTTCGCCAGGTGTCGGTGGTAAGGGCGCCAGCGTCGATCTGGAATTCAATGATGCCGGGGCCAAGCTTTTTGCTGATGCCACTGCCAAGAATGTTGGCCGGCGCATCGCCATCGTCATAGACAAAGAGGTGATCAGTGCCCCGACGGTAAATGAACCGATCCCCAGCGGCCGGGCCCAGATAACCGGTAACTTTACCCCAGAGGAGGCCCAGAACCTGGCCGTGTTGCTGAGGTCAGGCGCCCTGCCGGTTTCTTTCAACATTATGGAAAAGCGGACGGTTGGCCCAACCCTTGGGGCAGATTCCCTGCATCTCAGTGTTAAGGCGGCAATCGTCGGTTTGATTGCCATCCTCATCTTTATGATAGGCTATTATCTCCTTCCCGGGGTGGTAGCGGCAATATCGATGGCTTTATATACCGTGCTGGTCCTGGGGATCATGATACTGTTAGGCACCTCCCTGACCCTCCCCGGTATAGCCGGATTTGTATTATCGATAGGCATGGCCGTCGACGCCAACATAATCATTTATGAACATATCAAAGAGGAACTGCGCTTGGGCAAGACCCTCAAAGCCTCCATCCAGTCCGGCTTCGCCCGTGCGTTCTGGACCATATTCGATTCGCAATTGACAACCTTGATAGCTGCCCTGGTATTGATATGGTTCGGCAGCGGACCGATAAAAGGGTTCGCGGTGACGCTATCCATCGGTATCGTCACCAGCCTGGTGGTAGCACTCGGCTTTACCCGCTATGTGATTATGCTCTGTGCGGATTTTGTCAATACCAACAAACTATACGGCGTTTAAGGGGGGGCGGCAGATGCAATTCATAGAAAAAAGGAAATGGTTCTATATCTTTTCTCTCATCATAATCATACCGGGGATAATTTCGATGTTTATGCAGGGATTCAACTTGGGAATCGATTTTAAAGGCGGAACCATGCTGCGTTATAGAATCGAGACTCCGGCTGAGGTGGCGGCAATTACCAAGGCCGTCAATGATCTGCAGGTCGCCAGCGAGGTCAGCGTTCAGCAGAGCGGCAATGAATTCTACATCCGCTCCAATGAATTGAACCAGGAGCAAACCGAACAGATCACCGCAGCGCTCAGTTCCCAATTTGGCACGGTGACCCTATTGAGTGCGGAAAGTGTCGGCGCTACCATTGGCTCTGAACTGGTACGCAACGCTTTCATGGCGGTGGCCATCGCGCTGGTACTGATGCTTATCTATATTACCTTCCGTTTTGAATGGAGTTTCGGTTTGGCAGCGGTCCTGGCCTTGTTCCATGATGTCTTGATAGTATGCGGTATATTTTCCCTTTTCCAATTGGAGGTGAATGGGGCATTTATCGCAGCTATCCTCACGATTATCGGTTATTCCATCAATGATACGATCGTAATCTTCGACCGGGTCCGGGAAAATCTGCGCATGAAAAAGAAAGAGGCCCTTGAGAGTCTGTTGAACAAGAGCATCATGCAGACGATGAATCGCTCGGTTAATACAGTGCTGACAGTGCTAATGCCGCTCATAGCCCTCCTGATGTTTGGCGGGGCCACTATAAAGGTATTTGTGATCACCTTGCTGATAGGATTCATTTTCGGTATGTATTCATCCATCTGCATAGCCAGTCCCTTTTATTATGAGATAAAGCAAAGAGGGTAGGGAAAGACATCACCATAAAACGATCAGGAAGGGGCCTTCTCATCAAGGGAAGGCCCTTAATTTGGGCATTGCCGGTCAGGACAATAGTTGGAATGACTCCCAATTAAAGATGAAGGAATTTTTTTCATGGAAATAGAAGTATTGGGTCATACCATTTCATTTTTGTCGAATTCGGAAAGGAGCAAAATATGGTGAATGCTTATCTATTGGCTGCCCTGTTTTTTATCGCCGCAATGCTAATCTTCATATTCCAGAATGACACCCAGGTTACGGTGCAGTTCATAAACTGGAAAACGGCCAACTTGTCGTTGGCGATAGTCGTAATAGCCTCGGTATGTGCGGGGGCGTTGACAACATTTCTGCTGGATAGCTACCGGGCATTTAAAACCGGGCAAAGGATGCGTAAACTGGTCAAGGAAAATCAAAAATACGAGCAGGAGATCAAGCTGCTCAAAGGACAGCCGGCAGCTGCGACGGGAAAAAACGGGGTCAATACCGGCCAGCCTGACAGTTGGCCCAAGCCGCCCGAGGTGTAAACGGTGCGGGCGATTGTGCAAAGAAGCAGGTACAGCCGGGTGATGGTCGATCAGAGCGAGATATCGCACATAGACAAGGGATTAATGGTACTGCTGGGCATAAAAAAGGGCGACCAGGAGAGCGATGCCGATTATCTGATGGACAAGATCATAAACCTGCGGATATTCGAGGATGGGGCGGGCAAGATGAACCGTTCGCTCCTGGAAGCAGGGGGGGCGGTATTGATGGTCAGCCAATTCACTTTATATGGGGATGCACGCAAAGGAAGGCGGCCCAGTTTCACCGAGGCAGAAGAGCCGCTCAAGGCGGAGGCCCTTTGCGTTTATTGTACTGATTACCTGCGTGACCGGGGAATCGATGTCGCGACCGGGGTGTTCAGGGCGGACATGTTGGTGACTATTGAGAATGACGGCCCGGTTACCATTCTGCTGGATAGTGAAAGGAATTTCTAAGCCAGGCAGAATCAATCTCAGGCTCGTCCCGCCGGGGCGGGCTTCTATTTGCAGCCATGGCTGTATTTGATAGCGAATCAATCCTTAATCCAGCCTTCGGCAACTCCTGCCCTAAGCATTGGCAGTCCCATTCCCCGGGTTATTGCAGCCGGGCGATGTGGTATAATTCAAGGACCATCGATAAGGAGACAGGCTGTGGAAATAATCACCTCGCACAATGCTTTGGATTTTGACGGATTGGCCAGCATGGTGGCCGCCAGCAAACTATATCCGGGTGCGATTATGGTGATACCTGGCACCATGCCTGGAAAGATCAAGCAGTTCATGGCTCTATATAAGGACGTTCTGGATTTGAGAATACCTCGTGAGCTCGAGTTATCCAGGATTACCAGGGTCATCATGGTTGATACCGCCAGCCCCAGGAGGCTGGCCCAATTGGAGCCGCTCCATAAAAACCGGAAGATCGATTTTCATGTTTATGATCACCATCCCCCGCAAAAGGGCGACATTGCCGGCAGTATAACCGAGGTGCATGCTACCGGAGCCACCACTACCATTATGGTCGAAAAGATAATAGCGGATGGCTTGGAAATAACTCCTTTCGAAGCTACCATACTGGCCCTGGGCATATATGAGGATACAGGCAGCCTTCTGTTCCCCGGCACCACCGAGCGGGATGCCCGGGCGGTTGCTTTCCTGCTGCAAAAAAAGGCCAATTTGAAGATTGTAGCGAGTTTTATGGATGCACCTATTTCCGACCAACAGCGCAAAATATTGCAGAGTCTGATCGAGAATACCGAGTCGTACCATATAAACGGCTTGGATATCACCCTGGCGATTCACCAGGGTAAGACGTTTATCCCCGGACTCGACCTGTTGGCTTATCGTATTTTCAAAATGGAAGAATGCGATGCGATTTTTGTGATTGCCCAAATGCAAGGCAAAGTGTACGTAATCGCCCGCAGCGGCAGCAGCAACCTCAAGGTAAACGAGATTCTCACCCCATTGGGGGGCAGCGGTCATGAGCGGGCGGCTTCAGCGATGATTCGCGGCAAGGATACCGGGGAAGTGACCGACATTATATTGAAAGAGATCAGGGCCAGGATCACCCCCCCCATAGTTGCCCGGGACATAATGTCGACACCAGTCAAGACCATCGATCTGTACCGCACCATGGAGGAGGCCGGGCGCTTATTGCTTAGATACGGTCACACCGGTATGCCGGTCGTCGATGGCGATGTAGTGGTGGGGGTAATATCCAGGCGGGACGCCGACAAGGCGGTTATGCATAACCTTGGCCATGCCCCGGTCAAAGGCTTCATGACTTCCAAGGTCATAACCGTGGCCCCGGATACGCCGCTCAGCGAGATTCAGAAGATGGTGGTAGAGTACGATGTGGGGAGGCTTCCGGTAGTCGATCGGGGATGCCTGGTGGGGATAGTATCCCGCACTGATATTTTACGTATACTGCATGGGGAGGATTATCCTGAAGATCATACCTTGCTTTTTTCTCAAGCTGAAACCGACCCGGAAAATATCCGTAACCTCATGCAGGGTAAGCTGCCGGCGGACATATTCAATATCCTGGAGGCAGCCGGAGAGGTAGCCCGGGAACTGGAATATAATGTGTACTGCGTGGGCGGATTCGTCCGGGATCTGTTCTTGAATGTACCCAACTTCGACGTGGACCTGGTGGTGGAAGGGGATGGGCGGCAGCTGGCCCGGCATCTGGCCGACAGACTGGGCGGCCGGGTCCGGGTGCATGACCGTTTTGCCACTGCCACCTTTATCTCCAACGAGGGGACCAAGATCGATGTGGCTACCGCCCGGACCGAATATTATGAGTTTCCGGCGGCCCTGCCGATGGTGGAGCGGTCCTCGATCAAGGAGGATATGTATCGCCGGGATTTTACCATAAATACCCTGGCCGTATGCCTTAATCCGGGTAGATTTGGCGAGCTGATAGATTATTTTGGGGGTCGCCGGGATATTCAAAAAAGATTGATAAGGATCCTGTACAACCTGAGCTTCGTCGAAGATCCCACCCGTATCTTAAGAGCCATCCGGTTCGAACAGAGATACAAATTTACCATTGAACTGGATACTCTTCGTTTTGCCCGGGACGCCATCAAAAGACGCATGTTGGGCAAGCTTTCCTATAAAAGGATTCTGCGCGAGCTGATCCTGATATTGAGTGAAAAGGATCCTATACCAGCTCTGATGAGGATGACCGAATCGGGGGTATGGACATATATTCTCCCCGAGGTCGATCTGGCGGCTTTGAGTACCACCCTGAAGCGTATCCCCATGGTGTTGGGCTGGTGGGAGGAACGGTATTACGGCCAGGAGATCAAGCCTTGGTTGGTCTACCTGCTGGTAATCTTCTCACCATTGGATACCGGCCAGCTGGCGGATGTACTTAATCGGTACCCATTAGACAGGTATGCTCAGCGTTGTGTGGAGGATTCGGTACGGGTTTCCCAAATAGCCGTCCAAATAACCGGCCAGACAGACCTCAAACCCAGCCAACTGGACTCCATGCTGGAGGGTTTGAATGTAGAAAATATGATATATCTCTTATTGCTCATCAAATCGGAAAATACCTGGGAAAACATCGTCCGCTTCTACGACCTCAAAGCCGAGGTCAAAGTCGAGATCAACGGACATGATCTCCAGGAGTTAGGCCTTAAAGCCGGGCCCATCTTCAAAACGATATTGGTTGATTTGTATGAAGCCAGATTGGACGGAAATATTAAGAACCGCGATGATGAAATTAAAATGGTAAAACAGTGGATAGACAAGGGGAGATTCCAAGATGCAATGGCTAATTGACACACTGATGCAATGGCTAATTAAAACAATGGTCTGGTTGCCCGCGATCCTGATCGGGCTGACTTTCCATGAGTTTGCCCATGGAATGGCCGCTGACCGGTTGGGTGATTCCACCCCGGCCAGGCAGGGCCGTCTGACTTTAAACCCGCTGCCCCATATCGATTGGCTGGGCTTTCTGATGCTGTTGATATTCAAATTCGGGTGGGCCAAACCAGTCCAGGTAGATCCGCGCAATTTTAAGAACATCAGCCAGAAAACCGGGATGATGCTGGTTTCTCTGGCTGGGCCAGGCATGAACATAATGCTGGCACTGCTCAGCATGGTGGCGCTCAAACTGCTGCTCCCCTGGCAGGGAGCCAGCTGGGCTTCCCTCATGATACCTCTGCTCGGGCCCCTGGTCCTTATAAACCTGATCCTGGCAGCTTTCAATCTGATACCGTTGCCGCCCCTGGATGGCTCCAAGATACTGGCCGGAGTTCTGCCTGATGCAGGAGCCCGGTGGTTGTATTCCCTGGAGCAGTATGGGCCCCTGGTCTTGTTGCTGCTGATCGTAACCAACACCGTGGGTAAACTCCTGTGGCCGCTGGTCAACTTCTTGTACGGCGTCCTCAATATGCTCGTGGCCCTGTAAATTTAGGACTGGATAAGGATAACAAGGATGAGTTACCTGGTCAACCTGGATAAGTTCTATGGCCCGTTGGACCTGTTGCTCTACCTGCTGGAGAGGGAAGAGATAGACATCTATGATATCCCCATAGCCCGGATCGCCGATCAATATATGGCTTATATCGATAAAACCGGGAATGTTGATCTGGATAACATAGGGGATTTCCTCTCCATGGCTTCTTATTTGCTCAACCTAAAATCCAAAATGCTCCTGCCGGTTTTCATCGACGAAGGGGGGCTGGATGAGGTTGAGGATCCGCGCGAGGAATTGGTGAACCGGATACTCGCCTACAAGCAGTACAAAATATTGGGGGAATGTCTGGCTGACCGCTATGATGACGACAGCCGGCGCCTATTTTTCCGAAACGGTCACCCTGGGGCCGTTGATGCCGAAATAAGCACAAGTATCAAGGCTTTGTTAAGTGCTTGGCAATCGTTACTGAACAGAACCGTGGAGGAATCGGAATTCGACCTGCCCCAGGGTTTGGCTATCGCAGAGAAAATGGAGGAAATCATGAACAGGTTGGCTGTCCATGAAAGCCCGGTGGTGTTTTTTGATATGCTGGCCTCAACCACCCGGCGACGAGAGGTTGTGGTTTTCTTCCTGGCCCTGCTGGAACTGATTCGGCTTCAGAAGGTGGAGGCTCTCCAGTCTGATCAGTATGGCGACATTAAACTAACCATAAGGATGGCGGTGGAGAAGTGTTGATGCGGGCTGAGATCAAAGCTGCCATCGAAGCTGTGCTTTTCGCCAGCGGGGAGAGGGTTGCCGCCCGCGACCTTATGGATTTACTCCAACTGGGGGAGACTGACCTTGAGCAGATCATCCAGGAGATGATGGAAGACTGCCATGATTGCGGTCGGGGCATCCAGATTCTGAAACTGGACGACGGTTACATCATGGCAACCAAGGCAGAGTACTCATCAGTAATAAGCCAATTGATCAAACCGGCCAGCCGCCGTCTATCACCAGCGGCCCTGGAAACCCTGGCGGTAATAGCCTATCGCCAGCCGGTCAGCAAAGTGGAAATAGAGCAGATTCGCGGTGTGAAAAGTGATCGGGTCCTGGCCAGCCTTTTGGAAAAGGGACTGATAAAGGAAGTGGGCCGTAAACCGGTTCCGGGAAGGCCGGTATTGTATGGTACCACCCATGAATTTCTCAAAGTGTTTTCCCTATCCAATTTGGAAGAATTGCCGCGGCCGGAAAATGAGGAGGAGAACCTGGGTTGACGGAAAAGTCATTGGAAGAACAGATAAAGATAAAGGCCCAACAAAACCGGAAATTAGCCAGGTACATGAGCAGTACCGAAGAATTGGTAGAGGAACAGATCCGCAAAGCCAGGGAACGGGGCGAATTTGACAACCTGGAAGGGACAGGCAAACCTATCGATCTATCGGAGAATCCTTTCGAACCACCAGAGATGCGGATGGTCAACCGCATGCTGAAGAATAACGACTTCATCCCCTTCTGGATCCAACTGGGCAAGGATATCGACGCCGCTACCGATAAGATCTGGCGCGAGGTCGAACAATTCAAGCACTATTGCCAGGGTTTTGTGGCGGAACAACATACAACCCAAATGCTGGGCAGGTTTGGCAACCGCAAGAAACTGTTTTACCTGGAGAAAAGGAAACAATTCGAGAAACTGAAAAAGGACATTCTGAATTACAACCTGCATTGCCCCACCTTCCGTTTAGGCCGGGCCAATATCGAAGTGGACGATGAGATGCTGAAGGTAATCACCTGCATCGAAGACGCCATAGAGAAGGCCAGGGAACAATAGTCCCGTTGAATAAGCAAAATATGGATGGGAATGATATGGAAAAACGGGAGAATATATGTGATCTGGTCAATTGGTGCATTTATTCTTTTGGTGTTAATAATACTGCTCATAGGTTTTAAAGCGGAGCTGACCCTGACAGTCAGGGACGATCACCTCTGGCAGGGATTTCTGGTCAATATAGACTCGCGGTTTTTTCGAGTGCACCGCTGCTATGATCTTTCCGACCCCAGCCTGAATTTGCCCGAATCCAGTCTGCTTGCCCTTTATGAGAAAAAGAAGCCTGCCGGTACTGTCCCCCAAGACCCTCCTCAATCCGCCACCGGATCCCACAACCAGGCCAGCCGCCTGCGCCGATTCTGGCACCGGCAGGGGAAGCGGTGCCGCATATTTAGAGCCTTAAACGAAATAACCAGGATAGAGTGGACCAGTACGGTAGGGGGTCAGGATGCCTGCCAGGCCGCGCTTAACAGCGGTGCAGCCTGGGCATTGAAAGGCTGGCTCTTGGTTTGGTTAAGCACTTACTGCAAAATTGGGAAGGTGGCAATCGATGTCCGCCCCAATTTTTCTACTACCGGCTTCATGAGTACAGCCAAATGCATATTAAAAATAAGATTGGCACAAATTATATTCATGAAAGCTTACTTATCAGCATTAAAGTCAGGCGGTGAATAAATGGATTTACAACAAGAACAACCCAGTCATCCGATTGAATCATTGATGAAGACGGCCATGCAGAGTATTAAAGAAATGGTAGATGTCAATACCGTGGTTGGAGATGCGGTGGAAACCAACGATGGCAGCGTCATAATCCCGATTTCCCAGGTGGCCTGCGGTTTTGCGGCGGGCGGGGGGGAGTATGAAGCCAGTTATGCCGGCAAAGGCAGCCCCCAGGAACTTCCTTTTGCGGGCGGCAGCGGAGCCGGGGTTTCGGTCAAACCCATCGGTTTTCTGGTGGTCAGAATGAATGATGTTCGCTTAATTTCAGTATCTGGTAATCCGTTGGCGGAGAGGGTGGTGGACGTAGCCCCCCAGATAATCGATAAGATAGAGAGTATCATGCAGAGGAGAGAGCAAAACAGGGCAGATAGTTTCCAATAGGACCATTTTCCGAACCAGCCCAGGGACTTCAATTATTGACTGTAAAATGCATAGCCATCCTTGAACAGGAACAAGCAGTCCGGCCCCAGCCGGGCTGTTCTATTTGCTTACCCGGGCTCATACCCTTCTAAGAGAGTCGACCAAGGGACAAGTGGGAGGGATGAGGTATGTTAAACGTTATCTGGCTTCTGCTTTTGACTTCTGGAATAATTGTGGCCGCCCTCAATGGACAAATAGAAGTAGTGACGGGAGCAGCCCTGGATGCTGCTAAAAGTGCGGTACGAGTGTGTTTTGATCTCATCGGTGTCATGGCCATGTGGCTGGGAATCATGAAGATTGCCGAAAAAGCCGGTCTCATTCAAGGCCTGGCCGGTCTACTGGCCCCCGTGCTGCGGCGGCTGTTCCCCAGTGTGCCTCCCCGCGATCCAGCCATGGGAGCTATTATATTGAATCTCAGCGCCAACATGCTGGGGTTAGGTAACGCCGCCACTCCTTTCGGAATGAAAGCCATGCAGGAATTACAGCGACTCAATAAGAATCGGCCGGAGGCATCTGCGGCCATGTGTACTTTTATGGCCCTCAATACATCATGTATCACCCTGATTCCGGCCACCATAATCGGCATCAGATTGGCCTACGGTTCGGCCGACCCTACCGAGATAGTAGGGGCATGCATCTTCGCTACCAGCTGCGCCATGGTGGTGGCGGTTTCCCTTGACTATATGTTCAGAAGGCACAGCCGGTGGGGAGGTAGAAACTGATGCTGCAGGTTATCCTGAGCACCGTTTCGCGGTGGGCCATCCCCTTCCTGTTGCTGATTGTTCCTCTATATGGATTCTTTAAAAAGGTCCCGGTATATGAAACCTTTGTTGAGGGAGCGGAAGAGGGTTTCACCACCGCCATCAGGATTATACCCTTCCTGGTCGGCATGCTGGTGGCGATCTCGGTTTTCCGGGCGTCGGGTGCCATGGATTGCCTGGTCGCATTGATACAGCCGCTGATGGTTGCCCTTGGAGCCCCCCCGGATGTGTTGCCGCTGGCCATAATGAGGCCGTTATCAGGCAGCGGGGCCCTGGGATTGGCGACCGAACTGATGAAGGTATACGGGCCGGATTCAATGATAGGGCGAATGGCATCCGTTATGCAGGGTACTACTGATACCACTTTTTTTGTGCTTACGGTCTATTTTGGATCGGTGGGGATCAAAAGATTCAAATATGCGGTCATTACCGGTCTGAGCGCAGATATTACCGGGCTCTTGGCCTCGATCTATATTTGTAACGTGCTATTCCGGTAGCTTGGCCGGAGTCTCTGGATTCAAGTTTAGGGGGGCGCATTGGCTGGACACCATAATGCCCGGTAGTATAAGATTAGCTATATGATTGCGTGGATTTTCACTCCAGATTGACAAAATCAGAAAAATAAAAACGAGGTGTTCAGATGAGAAGCGACATCGAGATAGCCCAAAGTGCCCAAATGAAACCAATTCTGGAGATTGCCGAATCGCTGGGCTTATCAGCCGATGATATCGAACTATACGGGAAATACAAAGGCAAGGTATCATTGCAGACCTGGGAACGCTTGAAGGACAAGCCATCCGGAAAACTGGTACTGGTCACGGCTATCAATCCGACCCCGGCCGGGGAAGGCAAGACTACCAATACGGTTGGTTTGGGGATGGCCCTCAACCGTCTGGGCAGGAAAGCCATAATTGCCCTGCGCGAGCCGTCACTGGGGCCCAGTTTCGGGATTAAAGGCGGGGCCGCCGGGGGTGGGTTCGCCCAAGTGGTCCCCATGGAGGATATCAATCTGCATTTCACCGGAGATATCCATGCCGTCACTACCGCCCATAACCTTCTGGCGGCTATGATCGACAACAGCCTTCACCAGGGCAATCCTTTGGGGATCGACCCCCGCCAGGTAGTCCTGCGTCGGGCGATGGATCTGAATGAGAGGGCCCTGCGCCACATAGTCATCGGGCTGGGGGGCAAAGCCGATGGGATTCCGCGCGAGTCAGGCTTCGATATCAGTGTCGCTTCAGAAGTGATGGCTATTTTGTGCCTGGCGACCGACCTTATGGATTTCAAACGGCGGGCAGCCCGGATGGTAGTAGCGTACCGCTATGACGGAACCCCGGTCACCGCCGCCGATCTCAAGGCAGCCGGTTCGATGACCCTTCTGATGAAGGATGCCATTAAACCCAACCTGGTTCAAACCCTGGAAAATACACCCGCCTTTATACACGGGGGACCGTTTGCCAACATCGCCCATGGCTGCAATAGCATTATGGCCACCCAGATGGGCCTGAAACTGGGTGATTATATGATAACCGAGGCCGGTTTTGGTGCCGATCTGGGGGCGGAAAAGTTCTTCGACCTGAAATGCCGGTACGCTGGGATGAAGCCCAATGCAGTAGTCCTGGTGGCTACCATCCGTGCTCTCAAGAATCATGGCGGGGTATCCAAGGCCAGGCTGGGTGAGCCCAACATGGATGCGCTGGAAAAGGGCACCGAGAACCTGGAGAAACACCTGGAGAACCTGAATATTTTCGGGGTGCCGGTAGTGGTAGCCCTGAACGAATTTCCCGGCGACCTTCCCGAAGAAATCGATTTAGTCAAGAGCAAGTGTGCGGCTCTCGGGGCTGATCTGGCTATTTCACGGGTCTGGAGAGAAGGTGGGCGGGGCGGAGAGGAACTGGCCAGCAAGGTTATGGCGGCAGCAGAAAAAGACGCGGGATTCAATCTTCTTTATGACTTGCAGACTCCGATCAAGGATAAGATCGAAACCATCTGCCGCGATATATACGGGGCGGATGGAGTTGCTTACAGCAAGGCGGCGGAAACCATGTTGGCCCGCTGTGAAGAGATGGGTTATGGCGACCTGCCGATATGTATAGCCAAGACCCAGTATTCGCTGTCAGACGATATGAATGCAGTAGGCAGACCACGTGGATTCACAGTCAATATCAGGGAAGTCCGGTTGTCGGCCGGGGCAGGTTTCATCGTGGCCATCGCCGGTGACATAATGACTATGCCGGGCTTGGGCAAGACCCCGGCCGCTGAGAAGATCGATATCATGCCTGACGGAGAGATTATCGGCCTGTTTTAACTCCGGGTTAAGGGGAACAGGATTACGATTGCTGCGCTGATAAACTGAAAAGACATAAAGTCCCTTGCCGGAGGTTGCTAACCGGCCAGGGACTTCCTTTTGCGGCAATAACTGATAACCCCCGGATTCTATTTCTGGATGAGGGCAAACAACTCGGCCCGGGTTTCAGGACGGGTTTCAAATATTCCCCGTACTGCGGAGGTTACAGTCATCGAACCTGGTTTTCTAACCCCGCGCATGGTCATACACATGTGCTCGGCCTGGATCACTACCCCGGCGCCATTGGGTTTAAGGGTCTGGAAAATGCAATCGGCGATCTGGGAGGTTAACCTTTCCTGCAACTGGGGTCTCCGGGCATAGGCCTCGACCACCCGGGCCAGTTTGCTTATCCCCACTACCTTGCCGCCTTTAGGGATGTAGGCTACGTGGGCCCAGCCATAAAAGGGCAGGAAATGGTGTTCGCACATCGAGTACACCGGGATATCTTTGACCAGGATCAATTCATCATGATACTCGGTAAAGGAAACGTCCAACAATTGGCGGGGGTCAATTGTCATGCCGGTAAAGATTTCTTCGTACATGCGGGCCACCCGGCGGGGAGTATTGGCCAATCCTTCCCGGTCCGGGTCCTCCCCGATGGCTTCCAGAATCAGCCTGAAGGCCTGCTCGATTTTGCCCTTATCTACCATGTTCTCCATTAATAATCCTCCGTGTCGATAGTAAGTAGCCCAAAAGGTTCTTTATTGCTCCAACCCACCAAGAAAAAGTGCGGCCGAGGCAGCCGCGCGGCGCTGCCCTAGATTTTTATGTGTTCTATGCGGAACAAATCGTCGTCGCTTAAGGTTAGATATCCGTTATCGTCCAGGCCGCGCAAAGCGTTTATCTTAAGCATGTGCTCCCGATCGGTCCAGATAGAAACCGGCATTTCTTCGGACTCAGTAAATGTGAACCGGGGAGGATTAGCCAACCGGGCGCGGCTCAAACCCTGAATGGTATCAGCCAAACACGATGAACCCTTAACCGATACCCGCAGATCA